>NZ_JBLSDF010000005.1:0-51781 GCF_052315355.1 Cuniculiplasma thermophilum | reverse complement strand
TAGCTATGAAGATTTACATGAAATACAAGGGAAATCTGGATAAATAGAACTTGAAAATGCTGTTATTGTTCATATTGCAATGAAAATCACGAACTACAGAACGAAGATAGCAGAATTAGGGTGGTTATTCGAAATCCTCTGGAGATAAATTTACATTATAATTGGAAATTCTATCAAACTGTAATTGGATACACCTAAATCCCCTTTAATTTTCCCTTGATGTACCGTACTATTTTGATCCTTAGGAAGAATAAATAGATTAAGGGAGTAGCCAATTTTAATAAGTAGCTTTGTATAATCCCTCACGTACCAGGCAGATAAACCTATAAAACCGGATACTCCATATGTCAAAATTGATAGGGAAAAGTGGAAAAGACTGCGAAAACGCTTGAAAATAGACCTCACGCAGGAACAATTAGATGAAATTCAAGGTCTGAATGAGAAACTCTCTATGGAAGAAGTAAGGGAGATTTATGCCCCGCTGTCAAGGCTCCTCAAGGTATATTATGACAATTATCGTAGACTGAACGAAACAAGAAGGGAATTTCTTGGAATAGAGAATGAAAATATACCCTACATCATAGGAATTGCAGGTAGTGTAGCAGTTGGGAAGAGTACGACAGCCAGAATATTGAAGAAACTGATTTCTTTATGGCCCGAAGCTCCAAATGTATACATTGTGACAACAGACGGATTTTTATATAATAACTCTGAACTCGAGAGAAGGGGGATTCTTGACAGGAAAGGATTCCCCGAGAGCTACAATCTAAAAGGGATGCTTTCCTTCCTGTATAGAGTCAAATCAGGTGAAAATAATACAAGAGTGCCAATTTATTCCCACCTTATTTACGACATAGTTGAAGGAAAATATGAAATTATCAAAGATGCAGATATAATAATATTTGAAGGTTTGAACGTATTACAGACTCACACGAGGAAGATAGATGGAGCCAATCCTGACCTCATGGTATCGGATTTTTTTGATTTTTCAATTTATGTAGATGCAGAAGAAGATATGATAAAAAAGTGGTTTATTGAAAGATTTCTGAAATTGAAGAGAACGGCCTTCACTGATCCTCAGTCATATTTTAAGAAATATTCTGAAATAGATGATGAAACTTCCATAAGAATTGCAAGCCAGATCTGGGATAACATAAATGGAAAGAATCTGAAGGAGAACATTGAAGGAACAAAATACCATGCAGATCTTATTATGAAGAAGGTCGAGGATCACAGTGTCAGATTTGTGCTCCTGAGAAAGATCTAACTTTATTGAATATGGTGTTTAAATGAGGAGTGTTTGGAAGACTAAAATTAAGATGGTCTGGGATATTTATGCTTACATTGAATAATGGAGATGTGGATTCCCATATTCAGGTTGAGAATTCGGTAAAATATTCAAAAATAAGATCCAAGTATGGAGAGTGCCTATTGTGACAACGATAGAAGAAAAAATAAAGGAAATAGAAGATGAAATACATAAAACAAAATACAATAAAGCAACTGAATCTCACATAGGTCTCCTGAAGGCAAAGATGGCCAGACTACAGATGGAGGCTGAGAGTCACAGGCATTCAGGTGGTGGATCTGGTTTTTCCGTACCCAAATCTGGAGATGCAACGGTGGCTCTTGTTGGGTATCCAAATGTGGGAAAAAGTAGTTTATTGAACGCGATCACGGGCACTGAGAGTGAGGTTGGAAATTTTGCATTCACCACCCTGAAGGTTATCCCGGGAACTCTAAAATACAGGGGAACACAGATACAGATACTTGATCTTCCTGGAATTATTGATAATGCAGCACTTGGATCGGGAAGGGGAAGAGAAGTTCTGAGCATGGTAAGAGCGGCAGATCTGATTCTTCTGGTAACAGACAATGAATGCAAGGGAATGGATCGTATTATTGAGGAATTGAGGAAGTCTGGAATTGTTGTGAACAGAAAAAGAAAAAACATCTCCATGAAAAGGGCAAATACAGGTGGAATAAGAGTCAGGAAGCCCAAAAGCGTAAACATTGACGATAATAGAATAAGGGAAATGGCAAAGGAATTTAAAATAACAAATGCAGAGATATTCATAAGGGAAAACGTAAACGACGATGATCTGATTGATTTTTTCAGAGGAAATGTTGTCTATCTCCCGGCACTGGTGGTCATAAATAAAATGGATATGCCCCATGATGAAAAACTGGTTGAGGGAATGAGAAAATATGGGGAGATAGTCAAGGTTTCGGCCTCTTCAAGGATGGGTATAGATGATCTAAAGGAGAAATTATATGAATCTCTGGAGCTGGTGAGGATTTTTCTGAGAGATAAGTCAGGAAGGACAGATATGGAAAGACCATTAGTTCTGAGGAAGGGAGCAACCGTCAGGGATGTTTGCAGAAAAATAAGCAGGGAAATGCTCGAATCTTTTAGATATGCCGTACTTTCAAGCACCAGATCAAGGGTAAATGATATGAGAGTTGGTTTGGACTACGAGCTTGCCGATGGTGACATAATCACGATTGTCAGCAAAAACTAGTCCTTCACTATATGGAAATGATATCCAATCTCGCTCAGTTTTTGAAGAAGGCCATCCAGGTGATCACCATCACGTACATTTACACTGAAACGAATGCTCTGATAACCCACAGGAGTATCCTGGGAAAGATTATCGACTTCAGCATGGAATATGTTTGCTCCGGACATGGATATGGCTGATGTTATTCTGTGTAATGTTCCAGGTCTATCAGGAATTTTGCATTCTATCCTGATCAATCCCATATCGGTCTCCATCCCCTTATATATTATCTTTGAAAGAAGTAAAAGATCTATATTTCCCCCAGATACAACCAGTACAGTGGGCTCACCTCTGAGATCAATCTTACCTGACATAAGAGAGGCCAGTGGAGCTGCTCCTGAAGCCTCAACAACTATCTTTTGCCTCTCCAATAACTTGAAAAGTGCATATGCCATCTGTTCGTCGTTAACTGTGACAATTCTGTCAACGTACTTTTGTATCATCCATATGTTAATATCTCCTGGATTTTGAACTGCTATTCCGTCGGCAATAGTGAAACCACGGGATGAGGGATTGGGATTTCCCTCCATGGTCTGAATAACACAATCACAGTTTTCACTTTGCACCCCATAGACCCTAATATCCTTCCCGGATTCCTTTAAGGCCGCGGAAATTCCAGAAATCAAGCCACCCCCACCAACAGGAACTATGACATTTTTAACAGATGGGAGATCTTCCAGGATCTCAAGACCAATGGTTCCCTGGCCGGAAATGATCCAGCGATCATTAAAACCGTCTATGAATGTTCTCTTTTCCTCCACAGAAATTCTCTTTGCCTCCTGAAAGGCCTCCTTGTAACTATCCCCCTTTAGTACTACCTCTGCTCCATAATTCTTTACTGCATTTATCTTGGCACTTATTGTATAAGTTGGCATTACAATTTTACAACTTATTTTACTAATCTTTGCTGCAAAGGCAACCCCTTGTGCATGATTGCCTGCGCTGGCAGCTACAACTCCTGAAGACTTCTCCTCATTGCTCAACTTAGACATCTTAAATAGGGCACCTCTTGTTTTGAATGAACCGGTCTTCTGAAAATTTTCAAGTTTGAGATATATTGGTGCTCCAAACATATCGGAGAATGTTCTGGAGTATATCATTGGAGTCCGCTCTATCTTTTCCCTCAGGAATGCTGATGCTTCCCTTATATCCTCAATCCTTGCCGCTTTTTCATTAACTTCCAGAAAAATCACCACATAAATTCCTTGCCAATTGACTTTCTTACCCTTTCTTCCCCCAAAGACTTTAAGGAATGAACATCCTCCATGAATATCTTGATCTTTATTGCCTCGTTCTCCACATAATCTTTGTTGCCCATATATTTGAGGTTGATGGAGACGTTGTAAAGAGAGCTCTCGAGCGCAGAAACTGCCATATTCATGGATGCAGCAGCATCGGTTATGGCCCCCGGTATACCAATGTCCATCATTCTAAGTGATATGGAGAGAACCCTTCTACAGGCAGATGCAACTCTCCATGGAGAAGATATTGCCGCCTTTGTGGCCTTCTCTATAGCCAAATCTCTCGTTCTTTTCTCCTCATCCGTATTCTTTGGGAGACGCCTTGCTTCCATTATATTATTGAACGCAATGGTATCCATTTCGGCTAAGTCCGAAAAATGTTCCATTAAATCCTTACACTCTCTCACAATGGATTCAAATTCATTTCTCCTGTCTTCATAACCCTTTTTCTTCATGGAAAGGCCTGCCACCATTGAGGAGAGCGCAGCCGCTACCATTCCTGTAATTGCCGATGCAGAACCACCTCCCGGTGCAGGAGAATCTGATGAAAGCTCATTTAGGAATTTGTTTAGATCTATCATTCCCATACCTTCCTTTCAAATATCTGATCACTCTTAAAACTATGAGCCCTCATATAAAACTTCATTGAATCAATAAGAGCATCCATTGGAATTAACCCCACAACTTCAGATTCAATTACATCTATCCCGTAAGATGACGCTTCCATCTTTACCATCTCATATGCTCTGTATACTGGTGTTCTTCTGAAACTGGTTAAATTCATGGATATCTGCACACATTTTTTATCATCCAGATAGAATGCCAGTGCCTTAACAAATGCCAGTCCACCATCTTTGGCCCTGAGTGCCTTTGCTATTTTCTTTCCAATGCCTATATCTTCTGTTCTCAGATTAACATTGAATGCGATTAGAAAATCTCTTGATCCAATAATAGAGGCACCCGCCGATCCAACCTCAGATGGCCCAAAGTCCGGTTTATATTTCTCCTCCTTAATGTGCTCCCTTATCTGTTCAAACTGGAAATTCTTGTTTCTTATATTTTCCAGATTCTTTCTAAATTCTGACCTTGCGGCTTCACCATACAGGAACACAGGAATTCCAAGATCCTTTCCAACTCTTTCCCCCAGATTTACAGCCAATTGATTGCATTCATCTATTGTCATCTCTGATACAGGTATGAATGGAATCACATCAGCAGCTCCAAATCTTGGATGTTCCCCTTTGTGCGTGTTCATGTCTATGAGCTCTGACGCTTTTTTTATCCCCCTGAACGCAGCCTCGACCGCCAATGATGGGTCACAGATAAATGTGACCACAGACCTGTTATGATTCGGATCCATTTCCGAATCAAGGATCTTGACTCCTTCCACTGATGAAATTTCCTTAATTATCATTTCAACTTTTTCCCTATCTTTACCTTCACTGAAATTTGGAACGCATTCCACAATCTTCATAATTACTGTATTGGTAGTTCCCATTAAAAATATTGCAGGTGTGTCATTCCTTTATATGCATTTTTATGCGCCGGTTGATATCATTTCTGACATGAGAGAAAAGATTGAGCCGTTGTTATAGAACAAAATTTAATTAACCGTATTCGATCTTGATATGATAACCCATGAGAAAGAATATAGTCATAGTGGGAATTGTACTTTTGATTATTGGTGTTGGATTATTCTTTGGTGGAGCTCAAATATTGGCCCCCCATGTAAAGATAAGTACCACGCAATCCACTGAGGTAAGCCTCGGAAATAATTTATGGAGAACAAATGCCATAACCGTTAATGGTACAAATTATTTAATTGAAGATAAGTCGTCATCAAGCAGTGTTTACCTTGTATCTGCTTCTTCTTTAAGTAGCCTCAATCAGAGTAACCTTAAAACCCTAGGCATTGCGCCAAGTACCCATACAAGTGTATCCTCAAAAATTCTATACACATTCACTGTAAGCAGCCCTGGAAATTATTACATAGTTTCAAACTCCACATCACAACCAAGCAATTCTGTGAGCGTATTGAATCCTGATTCTATAGTGGGCGACGCAATCATACTTCTGGCCGGTGGTGCATTAGGTTTCATTGGCTTTATAATACTTATAATTGGATTGGTGCTAAAGAAAAAATTGCCGCCAAATCCTGAGCAGTACTAATTTTTTTAAAAACATTTCAAAGCGATCCTTTGGGTCTGCATATGATTCATTTTAATTTCCCTTTACTTTTTTCGTCCCGTGAAAAACGATTACCATTGATCTAATGAAGATATAAAATCAGATAATTTATAATAAACCATATTTCAAGTTAAATTTAAAAAATTTTTTCTATGAAGAAAGTTAATAGTTTCCCTTTGAATCTTTTCTTCCGCCTTCATCTGGGAGTGTAAGCACCTTATAAAAAATAGAGGTAAATATCCACGTTACTGAAATGGCAACCCACAAAGCGTTGGGAATCACTGCTATTGAAACGATGAACAGAATTGCAGGCAACAGGTATAAAACTATACCTGATATAAACTCCTTCCAGTTCATCATTTTTTCATCCGAACAGTGAGCTCAGACCTGCCATTGCATCTTCGTCATTTGCCTCTGGCTTTTCTTCCTTCTTCTCTTCCTTCTTTGCAGGTGCCTCAGCCTTTGCAGCTGGTGCGGCTGCTGCTACTGGTGCTGCAGCAGCGTTCTTTATCACATCGTCTATGTTAACCTCCATGAGGCTTGCAACCAGTGATTTTAGTCTTGCTTCATCTGGTGTGACTCCGGCCTGTACCAGTACCTGCTTCAGCTTGTCCTCATCAATTTCCTTGCCTGCTGCATGTAGCAACAGAGCTCCATATACATATTCCATTTTTCTAACCTCCTTATCCAAACAGGGCTCCAAACCCTGCTCCTGTATCTTCTTCCTTCTTTTCCTCTTCCTTAGTTTCTTCCGCTTTTGGCTTATCCTCGCTTAATTCCTGAATAGCCGCTGCCTGTGATGCAGCTTTCATCAGGAATATCTGGATGTTAGCCTCATCAACGTAGTTACCTGCCATTGCAAGAGACTCTGCCTCTCTCCTTGCTTTCACAATGAGCTCAGGCACAACTTCCTTCACAAGGAATACAGCGCCTGTAGCCAGTGCCTTTGCCTTGGAAAATGCACTTGCAATCTCCAAAGAGAGTGACTCCGGTGTAATAGACATAGCTTCTTTGCTGAATATTACTCCTTCCTCATATGCAGTTATTATGTCTAATCCTATATTAAGGGGCAATATTTCAAGTTTTTCAAGTACTTTTGCCTTTTCCTTGGAAATCTTCTCGCCCTTTTTCACCATCACCATTTCTTTTTTGATTACAATCTTTCCCTTTTCAATGGCGGCCTGTAAACCGACCTTCTGAAATTCGCTTATCATGGGTCCCGGAGGGAAATTTGTTTCCTTGGCAGGAACCACTATGTCCTCGTCAGCGATTTCTCCTCCCCTGGCAGCAGCCTTCTGTCTTGATTTCTCCAGACTTGAGTAAAGAGCTGAAGGTGACATTGATGTTGTGACCAGTGCTATCTGCCCATTTACATACTGGTTAAGCTTCTTTATCTCAGGGAGTTGGACCTTATCAATGGCCTTCTCCAATAATGTTCCTCTCATTACTTTTATCTTAGCCTTCCCCCTTAAGGCCCTCCTTATTCCCTGAAATTGCTTGTTTCTGAGACCTTTAATGCTTACAATTGCTGTGACAGGGCTCTTGCTTATTTCATCAGCTGTCTCATTGACGGCTTCTACCTTCCATTGAGGTGTGTTCGTCATTGTATATCACCTTCCCTGATCCTTACGGCCTTGCCCATTGTGGTCTTAATGTAAATTGAATCTATGTTACCGGAGCCTTTTTCAAGCTTTCCGGTTATTCTCTTTACAACTTCCCTTACATTCGTGGCAATATCCTCATCACTCATTGCTCTTGTCCCCACAGGTATGTGAAAAGTCCTCTTATCTCTGCTTCTTGCCCTTACGGTTTTCTTCAAGGAATTGATGAAAGGACTTGGATCCTGACCTGGAGGTAGTGGTTTTGGAACCTTTCCTCTTGGACCGAGAACCTGACCCAAGGACTTACCAATTGCAGTCATTAAGCTTGCCTCAGCTATGAAGAAGTCAATCTGATTTACTAGCGCCTTGAAAGTCTTCTTATTATCTGCAAATTTTGAAAGATCCTCGGCACCATATATAAAATCTGCTGAATTCTTGGCTTTTTCTTTCATATCTTCGCTTCCAAAAACTGCCACCTTAAGGTCTTTTCCCCTACCCTTGGGTAGTACAATCTCTTCATTTATCCTGTTTTTAGGGTTACTAAGATCAACTCCCTTCAGATTTATGGATAACTCCAGACTTTCCAGGAATTTTCTCTCTGGCCCTGCTTTTTTTGCTTCTTTGATTATTTCTTCCAATGTCATACATTTCCCTCCTGTGGACTGTGCCTCAGTATTACGGGATAACCCTCACGGGTTATGAGTAGACGTATACATACATATGATTAAATAGTTTCCCTCATTCGACGGAAATCTGACCTTCCTTAATCATTTTCTGAACGTCCTTTGCATCCTTTCCGTCAACCTTTATCCCCATTGAGAAGGCTGTTCCAAGGACTTCCAGTACTGCCCCCCTCAGATCGTTGGCCATCATACCTTCCATCTTTGCAGAGGCAACTCTTTTAATCTGTTCCATAGTGGCATCCCCAGCGGTGACCTCTTTTCTCTTTCCTGATGCGGTTTGTATCCCAAGTTCCTTCTTTAAGAGGGCAGATGTTGGGGGTACTCCTACCTTTATTTCGTAGGTTTTCTTTGCAGGATCAATCACCGTTAAAATGATTGGTACCTGCATTCCTGCGAAGTCCTTCGTCTTCTCGTTGATCTCTTTTACGATCTGTCCCAGGTTCAAGCCAAGTGGTCCAAGTGCAGGACCGAGAGGAGGCCCGGTTGTGGCCTTTCCCCCTTCTACCATTGTTCTAACTTCTTGTGCCATGTAATTTCTCTTACCCATATTCATTTCATTTTAATACCTTTTTACCTTCTACTCATATGGATGTAAATATTATTGATGGTCGAAGCACAAAGGAATTTAGCAAAAATAGTAAGATTCTAGTGGATGTTTACAGATCAACATCGACCATGCCCATAATGTTGAAAAACGGGGCATCATACATAATACCGGTTGGAACAATTGCTGAGGCAAAGGAACTTAAAAAAAATAATTCAGATTATATCCTTGCTGGAGAGCGATACGGTTTCAAAGTTCCGGGATTTGATATTGGAAATTCCCCCTATGAATCGTCCAAAATTGATTTTAATGGTAAAATCGTTATTTTCACATCAACCAATGGAACAAAGGTTTTACAAAAGATAAAAAATAGTGAAATAATTTTCATTTCGTCCTTTGTGAACATAGACAGTACCTATAAAGCTGTGAGAAATCTAAATCTGGAAAAAATTGACATAATAACTTCCGGAAGGCCCGACGGAGTTGCTGATGAAGATATATTTTTCGCTCAGAGTTTCAGGGAACTTCTGATCAATAGTAGGGACATTGTGTCAGAATTCATAGGGAAGACTAGGGAAGGAAAAGGGACAAAAAGACTATCCATGATAGGGGGAGGAAATGATGTGGAGATTGCCCTATCCAGAGGAATTGCTGATTTTCCCGTGATATATAGAAACGGAAAAATTGAAAAATATTGAATTTAATTGCTCTCCTGAATTAATCAGGAATTTACACATACAATATCTCGACGTCTTTAACTGATTCTATAATTTTTTTGGCAAATTGCAACTTTTTCATTTTCAATACTGTATTGCCCTTTTCATATGCTCTTTCAAAGGAAAAACCAAAGAGCCTTATTCGTTTAGCACCCAAAAATCTTGCTATCATTACTGCCCTGTCACCGTCCGTAAATCCGCATGGATTAAACATAGACTTGGGTCTTCTCCCCTGCCTTGTAGGGATATAGAAACCATCAAATCCCTTGATATTTTCTTCTATTTTGTTCATATTATCACCATGTGAATGAAGAAATAGAATGCTACCCTCTTGAACCCTCAAGACTATGTCGGGAATGCTTCCATCCAGATCTGAAACGATTATTTCTGGCACAATCCTACTTGGGATTAGCCTGAGTGCACTGTCTCCAACCACTATCACTTCATTTTTTTCATATGCTTTGATGAAGTCCTCCTGGGACACATCAGGACTATTCCCAATCACTATGAAAGGTCTTCCAGTCAGATATTTGAGCCTCTTCCATAGGAAATGAGATTTGCTTTCAAATTTTGAAAGATATAGTGCGGATATATCATCATCAAGACAGTTTATTTCCAGATTTCTGCAAATTTCGTCATATGTGAGGGACCAGTCCAAATCACTGACCATCCTTACCAATGGGAGATATTGCTGTAGCGATATCCTTTCTTTTGTGAATTCCGGCCGTTATAAGAGCAATTGAGACACCCAGCACAATTAAAACTATGGAGAATAAGGAATAACCAAAACCTGTGAATTTCAGGGCATATCTGATGTAACCTATGATACCGAATAATAATATCTCTGCTGAAACAGAGAATGATATGGCATAGTAAAGTGTGGATGAGGATTTTGAACCACCTACATAAATATCTGCAATCTTAAAGAGTGCCCTTGAGATGATCGAGGCATATACCCATAGACTGAATATCTGGAAAAAGTACAATACACGGTTCAGAGGGAGCATGGATGTATTATAGAAAATACTGTAAGTGGATGCGATACCCACAAGTATTATGCCTATGGATATTATGGAAGATATGAACATAAGTCTGGCCTCCTCTGAGTAGGTCTCTATATCCCGTATCATAACCATCAGATGATCCTTTATGTCAAACCCTCTCTCTGTAAAATAACCACCTATTACAACTGTTACCAGAGTAAAGGCATAAAATGATGGATTTACAGCGCTCTTTCCTATAAAATCAAAAAATATGGCAAAGGAAAGTGCTGTTACTCCATAGGTAAGAAGTATGAGGCCTACAGGGATATATATTTTCTTTATCAGCTTCTTATCCTGCATTGCTTTTACTATATAATAGTAAAGAGATTCTATGTTTTGATTGTGCCTCACTATTATATGCTTCACATATCTTATCTTGGCCCTTGACAGAATAAGAGGTATTATATAATCATCCTCTGCTCCATCAGATATGAGCACCACATCATTATATTTCCCAGTACCAATCACCTGCTCAATTTGGGAGGAAAGGATCTCATCTGACTTCTCCCCAACATCTTCGTCGCCTGTTATTAGGGCTATATCTACATCCTCACCCTTCGACTGGAGATGCTCGTAATGTTTCAGTGCGCCAAAAAGAGCGTTCGCATCAGAATCCTCAGGATCTACCGTAATAAGTTTAACTGCTGCATTATAACATTGGGAATAACCAATCAGCGGCCCCTTAATGCCGGCCTTAACACCGAAGTCGTTGTCCCTATCAACATTCAAAACCAAAGTAGTCATTGCAGCAGTTATTTGATAAAAAGTCAATATTTAAAAGTATTGAATCTTAATTATTTAGAGGCAAAATATCCGGCGCTTTTTTGCCTTGCTACCCTCTTCACATAACCCTTATTTGTCAATTCTTGAAGGGCTGATGCTACAAGAGCCTTTCCAAGACCGGAAGCTTTCATTATATCGTCAGCAGTTTTAAGCTTCTCTTCAGAAACCGCGCCAATTTTTTTTAGCGATTCATAAACTTTTTTTGCGTTTGGGGACATTTCGTCCATAAATACACCTTAAAAGGTATTTTTAAAGACTATTTAGAATTTATGAGTACATTGTATACCTTTTTTGCCTTTATATTTTAACCATTATCTTGCTGAGTGCACTTTCCTTATAGGCACACTTCATTTCTTAAAGAGGGATTAATTAGACAATTGCCGAATACATATTCAGCAATTTTTAAATAAAATCATGAAGTGTTTGGCGGATAATAATGAGTGGAATCGTTAGTTATGGGAGCTATATCCCCAGATTCAGGGTTAAACCTGATGAAATAGCAAGGGTCTGGGGAGAAGACCCTGAAAACATCAAAAATGGGATATTCATATTGAGTAAGTCTGTTCCTTCGCCTGATGAGGACACCGCAACCATATCGGTTGAAGCTGCAAGGAATGCTCTGAAAAGGGGAGGAATGAAGGGAGAAAGTATTGAATCAATATATGTTGGTTCTGAGAGCCACCCCTATGCTGTCAAACCCACTGCAACCATAGTTTCTGCAGCCATAGGTGCCAACTTTAGCATGTTCGCTGCAGACTATGAATTTGCCTGTAAGGCTGGAACTGCCGGTATTCAGAACGTGATGGGGCTTGTTGACTCTGGAATGATAAAATATGGAATGGCCATAGGTGCAGATACTTCTCAGGGTGCCCCGGGAGATGTCCTTGAATACAGTGCCTCAGCAGGAGGTACTGCTATGATTGTGGGTAAAGAGAATGTTGCAGCAGAGATAAAGAGCACACTTTCAGTTACATCCGATACACCAGATTTCTGGAGGAGAGAAGGCCAACCCTATCCGACTCACGGTGAAAGATTCACGGGAGAACCTGCATATTTCAGGCATGTAACAAGTGCCGCCAAATTGATGATGGAGAGAATGAAGACAAAACCTGAGGATTACGATTATGCTGTATTCCACCAGCCAAATGGAAAATTCCCAACAAGGGCAGCCAAGGTGCTTGGCTTCCAGGAAAAGCAGTACAAGGAAGGCCTTTTGACACCAGTGATTGGAAATACATATTCCGCATCTATGATGACTGGTTTATCCGCCATACTTGATGTGGCAAAGGAAGGGGATAAAATACTGGCCGTTTCTTTTGGATCAGGTGCTGGTTCAGATGCTTTTCACATAGAGGTTACAGATAAGATAGAGGAATTGCATAGAAGGAATGTAATAACCATTAGAAAAATGCTTGAGGATGTTAAATTTGTTGATTACGCAATTTATGCTAAATTCAAGAAAAAAATAGTTTTTGGTGAGGAAATTGAATAATGTATACATAATTGGAGCAGGAGAGGCCAAATACGGAGAACTCTGGGATAAGTCTCTCAGAGAGATAGCTGTTGAGGCCGGACTTAAGGCAGTAGAAAGTGCAGGAATAAGGACCAAGGATCTGGGTGCCATTTACATGGGTAATGCCCTGGGTGGTGATATCAGTATGCAGGAGCACCTCAGTGCACTGATGTCTGATCACGCAGGAATTGCCTCTGAGTTTATACCATCCGTGAGAGTGGAGACATCCACAGCTTCCGGAGCATCAGCATTCAGGGAGGCCTATCTCGGCATAAGGTCAGGTGAATTCGATCTGGCCATGGTTGGAGGGGCTGAAAAGATGACTGAACTTTACGGCAATGAAATCATAGATATCACCTCATCCATCATAGACAGAGAATGGGAGGCGTTCATTGGAGCAACACCTGCTGCCCTTGCAGCCCTATCTGCAAAAAAATATATGACTGATTTCGGTGTTCCCAAGGATATTCTTGCACAGATTTCGGTAAATGACCATTTCAATGCAGCACTTAATGAGAGTGCCCATTTCAGAAACAAGATCACAATCGAGCAGGCTCTGGGAGCTACACCAATTGCCGAACCTCTGAACCTTATGGACTGTGCACCCCTTAGTGATGGGGCTTCAAGCGTTATTCTTGCCTCTGAAAAATATGTGAAGGAACACGGAATCGAAGGAGTTAAGGTCATGGGCTCCGGAATTTCTCAGGGTCCCTTTGCGTTGCATTCCAGAGAATCACTTTACACGGTGGAGCCAACAAGAATAGCTTCAGAAAATGCCCTTAAGCAAGCTGGTCTGAAACTGAAGGATATCTCCATGGTTGAGATACACGATTCTTACAGCATTTATGGCCTCATGGCTCTGGAGGATCTTGGATTTGCAAAGAAAGGAAAGGCATCGGAACTCATTAAGAACGGTATTGGTTTGGATAGCGATCTTCCTGTAAACCCGTCCGGCGGTCTAAAGGCTAAGGGATTTCCATATGGAGCATCTGGAGTAGGCCAGATAGTTGAAGCTTACTATCAGCTGAAGAATAAGGCTGGCAAGAGACAGATAAAGAATGCAAAGTATGCCATGACACACAGTCAGGCTGGTTCCGGAGCTGCTGCTCTTGTTCATATACTGGGGGTGGAATAAATGGGTGAGCTTTCAAGAATGTGGAGAGAAATGCCAAGTAGATACAGAATGGTTGGCAGGAGATGCGAAAACTGCAAGAGAGTATACTTCCCACCAAGGGAAATATGCCCTGTCTGTCACAGAGACTCAATTGGAAAGATGACGCAGGTGGAAATCGAGGGAAATGGGGAAATTGTCTCCTATACAGTAGTTCATGAGGCGCCTCCGGCCTTTGTGAGACAAAAGCCATATGTACTTGCCATAATAAAATTGAATGAGGGGCCAACAATTACTGGACAGATAGTGGACTGCGAACCAGAGGATGTAAAAATTGGTGCAAAGGTAAAAAGCGTCTTCAGAAGAATTTCTGAAGACGGCAAAAGTGGTGTTATCCACTACGGTTACAAATTTGTCCTGGACAAATAATCCCTTTTATTTCAATAATAAAATAATATATTTTTTTAGATAAGATTGAGTTCCCTTATTTTTCCAATTACCTCTGAAGAATGGCCTTTTGGTGAAACCTTTGGAAATACGTGTCTTATCTTACCCTCCTTGTCCACTATGAAGGTAACCCTCTTTGCACTTCTTTCCCCAAGCACACCAAACATTTCACTTATCTTCTTGTCCTTGTCTGCAAGAAGGGTAAAGTTTAGTGAATACTTGTCAGTGAATTTCTTGTGAGAATTTTCACTGTCCACACTTATTCCGTAAACTTCTATGCCGTTCTTTCTGTACTCTTCCATAGAATCCCTGAATTCACAGGCCTCTGTTGTGCATCCGGGTGTGTCATCCTTTGGATAAAAGTACACCACTGAGACTTTCCCCTTAATGTTCTTCGAACTAACCTTATTTCCATGCTGATCTACGGTTTCAAACTCAGGTATTGTACTACCAACACTCAATAATTCTGCCATAAATAATCAGTATTTCTATAGATTTAATTTTTTCTCAAAAACGGAATTACATCTGACAGGGATCTTTGCCACTCACAAGCAGGGTTGTTGCGGCTATTCCCTCCTTCATATCCTTCAGTTTGTCATAGGAGGCTTCCGATCGGGCGACGGCAATGAAGTGATTATCAGGACCCTTAATGTAAACAATGGAATCCTTTTCAATATTCTGATCCATTGCTGTTACACCCTTGATAAAAAGATTTGAACCGTTAAGAATATGGGGGACAGCTCCTTTATCAACTGTAATCACACTCCTTGAAGGTTTAACTGCATTTAGAAGTTCAACAGATGGGAGAAGGATTTTGTTTTCCACAGCTATTATGATATTTCCAACAGAATAACATTTTTTTCCCTTCTTCTCTTCGACCTCTATTTGCGCATTTTCAAGAAAACCTGCCCATAGACCAAAGGTTTCCATATTCTTTGAAAAAATTTTCATATCCTTTTTTGAAAGCATGTGTCTAGCCATAATTACCTCAAAAATTTTTCAGTCTCAAGAAAGGCTGACCTGGCATCCTCCGGTGTTCCATTAAGCATACGTCTTACATAAGGTATAAGCATTTCACCCTTTAGCTTCGCATTATCTGATGCCTTCCATGATTCAGATTTGCCTGTTTCTGTAACAATCACAAATGCGTGATCCACTGCCATAGCATCCGGGTCAGATATTTTCTTCGAACCCATCACCTCTAGGATCTCATCCTTTCCTCCGTGTCTGCCTGCAATCACCAGAGATGCCAGATACTGGGATGCAGGTGACCATGGCTTGAGATCAATTTCCTTTGATACCTTGGATATTTCCTGAATCTTTCTCGCCTTTTCGATCATTTCAGTTGGGTTTCCCTTCAGTGAACTGATCTGTTCATCTGTGAGACTGGGGGAAAGCATCTTTAGAAGATCTGTACCTATTTTATCCCAAACAGCCTCGAGAAATTTTCTTCGAGTTGAAGTTTCAATGTAAATTCCATTCTTGGTTGACCATAATGTTTTTATTGCATCCCTTTCAACTTTTTCCAGAGGAATTGCAGTCAGAAAATCTTCAAAATTTGGAAATATGCTTTTGCCAATTATAAATTTTCCAGAATCCCTGGCTCTGTTTATTCTCTCGTTCATTATCTCATTTATGAATTCTGAGTCGTTCATTTCTCCATTTACATACTTCTGAAACAACACATATTCTGACTTTGAACTGAACTCATTGAGGTTCTGGAAGAGATAGGAATAAGTTTTCATTGGATCCTGACACAATATGTGCTTCATTAATTTCCAGAGTGTCTTAACCTTTGAACTGGAATATACCCTCACTACCGGGTGGTTGTATATGGATATTGTAAATGACTCGTCCCCCTGCCCAATAGACTGAAGACCATCATTGTCCTCTTTATGCTCTATCATTTCTTCATCCAGTACCTTGACGATGAACTCATCCTCCGGTGGACTTCTTTTACATGAACCTTTGAAATAGTCACCTGCGGAATATATGGTGAGCTTTCCATTTATTACATCTCTTGAAAATGCAAGCATTCTGAAAATATCATTCTTGCTGTTTTGAATTCCTGCAAGAACGTACTGATCCGTATCACCTTTTTTGTAAAACGTTGCACTTCCATGTGGGGTTTTCAGGAGACCAGAAAATGATACATCCTTATCCCTTATTGCCCTTGCAGTTTCTCCTATTCCTCTGAGAAACTCATCCTTTGACTTTCCCAATTTTTCCAGTTCCTCAATACCGTGAACATTCCCCAATTTTTTTGCGTAGGAACCAAGGGGACAGAACATTCCACCATCTATACATTCTGGAACCAAGGAAATTGGATTCTCAAGAGATTTCTCAATCTCCATTATCCTTGAACTGTTTTTCTCTTTGGATTCCCTCTTATATCTCATTATTACTTTCCCGAATCTATGACTCTTATATCCTCTGCCCTTACCTTTACTGGAATCAGCATAGCGGATTCTATAAACTGTACAGTCACTTCCTCCTTTTCGTGATCTATGTTCATTATCCTGGCCTTTTCTCCCTTGAATGGACCTTTTACCAATTCTATGAATGATCCAAGTTCAAGGCCAGCAACAGCAGGCTTCGGTGTGAGCTGCTCTGAGATTTCATCAATCTTAATCTCACCATTCACAACACCCTTGAAGTTTCTCATCTTCTTTGCAATGTATGTTATCCTGTCAGGGTGCATTGTCTCCAGATAAAAATATCCCTTCAGTTCATAGGGTGACATTATGGCCATAACCTCCCTTGTGGCAGAAGGGTTTATCTCTTTCCTCTCTTCATAATCTTTTTTATCCTGATTTACAAGATTCTGTGCCACTTCGAATTCCTTACCCACGTTGGTTTTAACAGCCATTATTATGGGTACAAGCTCAATAGTCTTGGAATAATTGGCCCTGTGTATATCGTCCTCAGAAACAACGCTTATGTTGAGTGTCATGGTATCTCCCATGCTACCTCCCTTTGGAGTGTCCAGTTTTATCTTAAATTCTCTTATACCTCTTTTGTCTATTTCAAGGCGCTTTTCTATGACCTTGGGATCATCAGGACTCATCTGAACAATATCGCCTTCGTTACCTGAGTAATCGATTTCCCATGAAACCTTTGGATCATTCTGATTAAAGCCCGGGGTAATTTTGACCCTGAAATTCCTCTTTTCTGACTGTATATTCTTAATTACCAGAAGCATGCTCAGTGTCTTTCCGCAAGAACTCTTGACCTCTGAGTCATCGAATTCGATCCATTCATATTCACTTTCCTGTACCATTTCTATCACTTAAACATGAAGAGTTGTCATAATGTAGTAAATTGCAAAACCAAGAGCTCCAAGGAGTATAAGCCCTACCCCCGTTATGGCAAGAACCTTAACATATTCCTGTTCGTTTGGCTTCTTAGCCATCTTGATTATTCTCGCGTACTTGCCTTTCCCTATTCCAGAGAAACGCCTCTCGACTTTTTTCTGAACCTCTATAAGGTCTTCCTCTACTGACATGTAAAATCTTCCTTCCACAAAGTCAATCAATCTTAAAAAAGTTTATGAAAAAACTCACTTATTACAAAAAACTTTACAAATACCTAAAATAAATAAAAAAACTAAAATACGCATAACCTGAAATGAGTATGCTTGTGGCCCGCCATAATTATATTTAGGAGGTGATCCATCCGCAGGTTCCCCTACGGATACCTTGTTATGACTTAACCCTCCTCACTGACATCAGATTCGAATTTACCCTTAAGAGCAAACCCTCATCCAACACCAGCTCGGATGGTTTGACAGGCGGTGTGTGCAAGGAGCAGGGGCATATTCACCGCGGGATGTTGACCCGCGATTACTACGGAATCCAGATTCATGAGGGCGAGTTACAGCCCTCAATCCTGACTACGAACAGGTTTCGGGATTAGCTTCCCCTTTCGAGGTTGCAGCCCATTGTCCTGTCCTTTGTAGCGCGCGTGTAGCCCGGAAGATTCGGGGCGTACTGACCTGCCGTCGACCCCTCCTTCCTCCTGCTCTGCGCAGGCGGTCCCCTCAAAGTGCCTCCGACCTCGCGATCAGACTGGCAATTGAGAATGGGGGTCTCGCTCGTTATCACACTTAAGTGAACGCCCTACGGTACGAGCTGACGACGGCCATGCACCACCTCTCCTGCTATCGAGTAAACTCATCAGGTTGACTCTCATCCACAGGTCGCCTCCGGTGAGTTTTCCGGCGTTGAATCCAATTAAACCGCACGCTCCTCCCGTTGCGGTGCTCCCCCGCCAATTCCTTTAAGTTTCAGCCTTGCGACCATACTCCCCAAGCGGCCCACTTAACACCTTCGCTCCGGCACTGCACCCCCTTACCGGAGATGCAACACCAAGTGGGCAGTGTTTACAGCTAGGACTACCCGGGTATCTAATCCGGTTTGCTCCCCTAGCCTTCGTTCCTCACCGTCGGATCCGTTCTAGTTGAACGCCTTCGCCACCGGTCGTCCTTCCAGGATTACAGGATTTTACCCCTACCCCAGAAGTACATTCAACCTCACCCGGTCCCTAGATCCGCAGTCTCTCCAGAATTTCTTCTGTTAAGCAGAAGTATTTTCCTAGAGATTTACGAATCCGGCTACGAACGCTTTAGGCTCAATAAAAGTGACTACCACTAGAGCCGCGGGTGTTACCGCGGCGGCTGGCACCCGTCTTACCCAGCTCTTATTCCACAAGCTTTTTAGGCTTGTGAAAAGCCTTAACAAAAAGTTAAGGCACTCAGGCTTCCCGTGTCGCGCTTTCGCGCATTGCACAGTTTTCGCGCCTGCTGCGCCCCGTAGGGCCTGGACTAGTGTCTCAGAGTCCATCTCCGGGCTCCCTCTTTCAAGGCCCGTACCCGTCTTAGGCTATGTGGTCCTTTACACCACATACTACCTGATAGGCCACAGACTCATCCTCAGGCAAAAAATCTTTCATCGCCAAAGCATTCCAGCATATGGCAACTATGGAGTATTAGCCTCAGTTTCCCGAGGTTATCCTCCACCTGGGGGTAGATTGTCCGCGTGTTACTGAGCAGTACGCCAGTGTCTTGCGACCCTTTGACTCGCATGGCTTAGTCGAAACCTGATAGCAGTAGCCGCCGGCAGGATCAACCGGAGTTAATCCGATACCGGACAATTATTATATTTAGAAATTGGCGAGCCACAAATTGCACCATTATCTCTCATTTCAGCTGTAAAGCCACTTACAGCCACATCTTTACCCAATCTTGAATCAATGGATCATCTAAAGATCACTCTCATTCACCATATACGCCTAGATTGGTTTCTTTTCAGGCTTGTGCGTAATTCACAGTATGTTAACGTGGTATATAAGAATTATGAACAATGAAAAATAGTGGATTATTAGTAGTAACCTTTCTCCAGGATTCCACTGGGAACATACCCCCTCCGAGGTTACTCTTTCCTATATTATCCACCTTCAGTTGCTAATGCAGTTATCAATTAAAACCGTGAGCCAGGCCCACTTACCCTATCTGGATGCTCAGGCTTTCATCCGGACAACTAAGATAAAGAGCATTTTTGATACACTTTTGTACGACATCAGTTACGTATTTTTATTAATGAAATAGATCAACGTGCTTTACATCTTCTCCTTATTAGTATATCGTGGAATGAGCATTTTTGAGATTTTCTGTAAACCTGTCTGTGGGTACACATTATTTTCATTGCTTTCATGTTCAATTTATTTCTTATTATCACATGCACACAATGTATTTAGAGAGAAGAGTTTCTCAGTGGAGTGCACTTTTATCTGTGATAGTTAGATCTTTTAAAAGCTTTCAGCTATGAACAGATACCTTGTTTTAGGTTGAAAGAAATGCATCAATGTTATTCAAACAATTGTGAAAGAGGTCAATGTGAGTAAAGCGGATGATTTTGCAGAAACAATTGAGGGTAATCAGGCTGGGATCAAAATATGGGTATATAATGGATAAGGCAATAATATAACTTGAATCTGAGAATCTGAATGAAACCATAATTCTTCCATCACTTGAGTGGATCAGAAGAAAATGGATGAATGTCTATCCACGATGGAAAAGAATGTCATATTCGCAAACATTATGTATGTGGATTCTGCTTCAATAATGGACCCTGTAAGAAAGGAAACAGTGTGTAAAACTGCTTCCGAACCATAAACAGCATGGGCATTCAATTTCCATTATATCACATAAATCCACAGAAGATTAGGATTCACATTTTTATGTTTCTTCTTGACTTTTGCTTCCCATCACTGATGTATGATGAGATGCACAGGATATGGGAGAGTCTATCTCTTCCATCACCAGTTGATGTTGTGAAAAATAAAATGGATGTAAATGGTTGTAGGCGAAAAAGGTGGGCGAGGGATTGGATTTCAAGACAGAAACATGAAGGAAGATTGAAATGAACATGAAACTTGATCTTGTATTGAAACAGTATTGCACTCACAATGGCGGTTTGGAAAAACAGCCTGAAAATTATATTGGGAAGTATACAAAATTAAAATAGACGTAAAGTCGCGGATCAATATTTTTCAAAATTTCTCATTTCCTTAACCTCTTTGAAATTTCAGTAGTGACGGCATACGCAAAATCCCGTTAAAACACCTATTTTTGCCATAGGAAAGGATAATGTGTTTAATAAAATGATAAAGATATGGTTTGTTTTTATCCCCTTCCTTCGAAAGGGGGTTTAGGCTCACAAAGGTTAAAACTCTTTCAGAGGCACCCCCTGTTCTGCCAGTATATCCTGGACATCAGCCTCATCGTATCCTGAACTCACTGCAAAGTAGAAGAACAGTATGGAAACAAAGATCACAAGTATCGTGTCGTATGGGAATGGAATAACTGGAGATATGGGGAATGCACTTCCAGGAAGAGGCGTCAGGTACGGTCCAAAGGCACCTATATAGGTCATTAGAAGCATAAAGAGCATGTAGAATATGAGCCAGACACCAGACTTAATCTCCTTCTTTCTTTCATCTGGCACCCAGAGAAACATGAGAACTGTGACGATAAGTGTGGCCATTACGACGATTGGATACATTATTCCAAAGTAATTGAATATAGAACCTGGAGCCTGAATCTGATTTCCAAGGTTAGCGGCGGCTGGCACAATTATGTACTCATAGAATACAAACAGGGACAACCCCATTACTATCCAGTATGCTATACCGGCGACATAAACTTTAAGTGGTGCAATTTTGAAACTACCTATACCATAGTATATCATGTAAACTGGCAGACCGAACATTATGATGAACAGGAGGATTGTAAGTGTTATGTAACCTGACCAGTAAACTATCAATGAAGCACTTATAAAGGCAATTGGCGCTATGTATCTGCTGTAGGATAGCCTGAATGGTCTTTCCACATTCTTGGCTGTCTTTCTCAAAACTCTCAGACTCACTCCGCCCATAATGTAAGTAAATACTGTTGCACTTGATATGAAACCTACCAGTATATACCATGACGGAAAAGGCGCTATGAATATGCTACCCACTACTACCGAAAGTATCAGTGCCAAAACCGGAATTCCTGTTTTCTTTTCCACTGACATAAGTCTGGATGGGTAATATCCATCTGTTGCTAATCCATACAGAACCCTTGTGGAGGTACCCATATACACCCAACCGGTTCCAGAGGGTGATATCACGGCATCAATAAGCAATATTTCTGCCCATGCACCAAATCCTGCTATATCGGCCTTTATGAATACCGTATATATAGGTGCCGCAGAATAGCCTGATGCATTTGTGGTCAATGCCCCCCATGAGAATGGATTCAGATCGGATACACTGGCCCTTATGGCTCCAGTATATGCTATCTGAAGTACTGTATAGATTATCATACCTATAATCACTGATAGTATGAGTGCCCTTGGCACATCTTTCTGTGGATTTTTGGCTTCACCACTGAATTCCAGTGCCTGCCTGAAACCTAGATATGAAAAAATTATACCTGCACTTGGAATTGCAGTGAATATGAATGGTGTTCCTATTGGGTTTAGGCCTCCTCCAAGAGTGGTATAATTGCTTGGCCTGAACAGCAAGAAAAGCAGTATAAAGGTAAGTGTAGGTATCACCAGCTTCCAGTATACAAAGTATTCATTCCACTTTCCAAGGAATTTTATTCCAAAATAGTTGAGGAAAAAGAAACCAATCATTAAAAGAATTGCTATTATTATACCATAAAGTGTTAATGAAGTAAAATTTCCAAGAACTGTCGAGCCTGATTCTACAAGTGAAATACTGTTTGGGAATATGGATGAGATATAGGTAACGGCTGCTATTGCCTCAATTGCAGGAACAGTTATGGCCGAAAGTAAATATGACCATCCAAGTATATAGCCTGTGTAACTTCCGTGGGTGAAATGAGGATATCTTACAATAGCACCGCTCCTTGGTATCATTGAAGATACCTCAGCATAGGTCAGCGCAATGAATATAACCATTATTCCACCGATTATCCACGACAGAAAGACTATTGGACCTGCAGTGGCAGCAGCGGCGTTTACTCCAAATAACCACCCTGAACCAATAATTCCTCCGAGTGATAGGAACAGGAGTTGTATAAATGTTAGATCCTTCTTGAGCTTCCTATCCTCTTGAACAACCATGTTTTCGTTAGAACTGTTAGTATCCATTACGATTGATAACACGTATCACATATTTAAATTCTTTCATTAATTTATCTTCATCTGTGTTACTAATACACATTCCACCCATTCTGTTAAACTCTTAAATGAATATAAAAATTTAATTGCTATAAATAAAAAATTAAACAATTTACGATACTGGATGACCTTTTCTTGGTGATGACTTAATGATCTTAACATCTCTTGTTTTAATTTTATTAAGAGACGTGTTTATATCTTTAACGAATATATCAATCATGTCCTTTGTAAAATTTTCCCTAACAACAACTCTCATTACAGTCATATGTTCTGCATTTTTTGGAAGTGAATAGGCTGGTACTATCCATCCCCTCTCTCTTAAATTATAGGATATTTCAAAGGGTGAAATTTCTAAGGAATCCTTAGGTTTAAATGTTACTACAGGCACATGGACACCTCTGTTTATTATATCAAATTTGCCAGTTTTCTCTAGTTCTTGGGCAAGATAATGTGCGTTGTCCATCATACCTGACACAATTGCCCTGTACCCACTTACCCCAAGTCGGATTATGTTGTAATATTGCGCCACTATCATAGAACTGCCCTCTGAAAAGTTCAGAGTGTAAGTGGGCATCTCATCTCCTAGATAGTTTACATTAAAGCCTAAATCCTCAGGCAATGCACTTTCGTCCCGAAATATTAACCACCCAATACCTGGATATACAAGCCCAAACTTATGTCCCGATGTATTTATGGATTTTACCTGTTCGAGACGGAAATCCCACTTAAAATCAGGCTCATAAAAGGGAGTTATAAAGCCAGCACTAGCTGCATCGACATGAATTGGGACGTCCAGACCCCTATTCTCTTTCAATTGCACCAAAGCGTCGTTAATATCCTGAACGGGATCGAAATCCACTGTAAACGTTGTTCCCAGAACTACACCCACAGCAATTGTATTTTCATCCACTAAATTTACTGCATCTCTCCAGTCTATATTGAAACGAGTTTCAGATATTGGAACAATTCTGGGCTCGACATCAAAATATCTTGCAAATTTATCCCATGAAATATGTGTGTCTCCTCCAAACACTATATTGGGTTTATCATAGGGAAGACCAGCTTTCTTCCTTTTCTCTCTCCAGTTAAATTTATGGGCTAACAGACCTAACATTATTGCCTCAGAAGAGCCGATAGTAGATGTTCCTGCAAAATTGGCCTCCTCAGGAGCATTAAAAAGCTCAGCCATAATATTTACTATTCTTTCCTCAATCTCCTTAATTTGAGGATATTCGAAGTGATCTATGAAGTTCTTGTGCAAATTTTCAATTATTAACTTATCTGCTTCAGGTTCCATCCAGGTGGTTACAAAAGTAGCAAGATTAAGATCCGGATTTCCGTCCAGATTAAGTTCATCATGTATAAGCTGATATGCAACCCGTGAGTCTATTCCGTCTTTGGGGAAACTATATTTCGGGATTTCACCAATATTGTATCTGCTTCTTAACCTTGAATGACCTATACTTCTTTCCTTTCTTCCTTTCTCAATCTTCTTAGATACCATGTATTATCTCCATCCTTATATGTGAAGCATTTTACTTAACCCTATGCCAGGATTCCAGAAGGATCAATTTTTTCCAGAAAAATGTAATTTATGCTACATATTCATTATAATATGAAAATAACAATTTTCCACATATGAATTTTCAGTATGGGCTTGAGGTAAAGTGATTGATAAGACTTCCCATCATAGATAAAAAAATATCATGTTTGATAGAAAAAAACTTATACTGACATTCATTACCTAAAAGCCATTGATTTATATGAATTATACTAAATTCGAAAAAGCAAGGATAATTGGTGCAAGATCCTTACAAATTTCTATGGGTGCCCCCGTTATCATAGATCTGCCAAGAAATATAATAGATCCCGTGGATATTGCAATGCTTGAATTCGAAAGAAACGTGTTACCAATTACTATAAAATCTTAAAGTCTTTATTATTTTTTAATGAAAAATGTTTTGATGGCCTTTATCTTATCTGGGATTTTCCCTCAACCTTACTATCGATGTATATCTTCTTTCCGTTTGCCATTAGATAGTGACGATCCCTGCCAAGTACGGCAGTTGGAAATAGGCCCTCATTGTCAACCTTTAAGTCGTATCTCTTTAAATCGTCGATGGAGACCTTTCCTTCTCCAGAGAATTTGTGATCACCTATACTGATCTGTGTTCCCTCTTTCTCTTCTGAAGTCAGTAAATGGGCCCCCTTAGAATCCTGAGCAGCCAGAAGCATTCCCTGGGATTCTATCCCTCTTATCTTGGAATGCTTCAGATTTTCAACCACTATAATCTTCTTCCCCAGAAGATCCTTCAGATCATAATATTTCTTTATTCCTGCAACAAGTTCAATGACCTTGGTTCCCAGATCCACCTTCAGATGAAGCAAGGTATCGGCATTTGGATGATTCTCTGCCATGATAATTTTTCCAACTACAAGATTCAATTCGTTGTGCTCTTCCTCTTCAATTTCTATTTTGTGAAACAGTGGTCCATCATTCCTGATTGAAAACGTGCATTTTTCATCAAGATGTTCCATTGGTTGATGCGGCATATTTTCTCCATGAAGTGAGTTCCATACTCTTTGGGCTCCCGATGGCACAAATGGATATAGAGTGACAGTGAGGTATTCTATTGCTTTCAAGGAGTACCATATCTTGGATTCTACGTTTCCTTTCCTGTTTTTGACCATATCCCATGGCTTAGAATCATTAAAGTATGAGTTTACAGCCTTCACAGATTCTAGCCATAGATTAAGGGCATTTCTGAATTCCAGTTTGCCCATGGCATCCTTATAAGAATCTATGAACAACCTCAATTTACTCTCAATTTCACGATCAAGCTCATCACCCTCACCATACATTGGGTTTATTCCCTTACTGGCTGCAAATGAAACCACCCTGTTTACAAGATTACCATATTTGCCGTTTAATTCTGAATTTACCTTATCCTTCATTTCAGGTAGTGTAAAATCTGAATCAGATGATTCCGGCAGAATTGAGGATAGATAATATCGGAGTGAATCCTTATCAATTATCTTCAGTATATCATCCACAGAGTACCCTATCCCTCTCGATTTTGAAAATTTTTGACCATTAAAGCGAAGATATTCGTTTGCATTAACCCTTTCAGGCAAAGGATATTTGCCTGATGCCATATGCATGGCGGGAAGAAGAATCGCATGGAAGAAAATGTTATCCTTACCCAGAAAGTAGTATGTGTTTCCCTCGGAATACATTTCTCTCCAGTACTCCTCATTACCACTTATCTTTGAAAACTTTTTCGCAAATGAAAGGTAGCCGAGTAAAGCCTCGAACCAGACGTATATGCGTTTTCCTTCCATTCCCTCCATTGGGGCAGGTACACCCCAGTCTATATCTCTTGTTATTGCCCTGTCCTTCAAACCACCCTGAAGCATGTTGAGGGAAAAAGCTCTGACGTTCTCCCGCCAGTCCTTCTTTCCCTCTAACCATTCCTTAATCCTTTCCTCGAGCTTACTGGCAAGGAAAAACACATGATCCGTTTCTCTGAATTCGGCAGGAGAACCGCATATGGCACATCTTGGACTTATCAGATCCTGTGGATCATTTGTTCTACCACATTCATCGCATTGATCCCCTCTCGCATTTTCATAGCCACATCTTGGGCATGTTCCGTTAACATATCTGTCCGGAAGAAATCTCTTTTCATTGGGACAGTAAGCAGAAATCATCTTCCTTCTCTCAAGATATCCTGATTTTTCAAGGTCTATGAAGAAATTCTGGACAAATTCAGTGTGTTCTGGGTCGGTTGTTCTTCCAAAATAGTCGAAGAATATATCAAGACTCTCAAAGGTGTTCATGTGTTCCCTATGATACTTTTCAACAACTTGGGTCGGCGAAACGTGTTCCTTTTCAGCCTGTATTGAAATGGGCGTTCCGTACTCGTCACTGCCGCATATGAACATGACATCCCTACCGATCATTCTCTGGAATCTGTTGAATATATCTCCGGATAAATAAGCGCCAGCTATATGCCCTATGTGCAGCGGACCATTTGCATAGGGAAGAGCGCAATTAATAACTATCCTCTTTTTATTCATTTTTAACACCGCAGATGAATGATAATCTGCCTTTTACCCTGTTTTTTTCCATACTTTCAAGAAAGAAGCCTATTCTTGGCCCTCTTTCCTTTCCAATAAGCGCCTTATACAGTGCAACGAATCCTTCCGATGGCGAAAGACCCGATTTTTCAATGGCATTCCTGGCAGCCTCATGAATCAAATCTGCCTTCCACTCATCCATAGAGTTGATGTTTTTAAGGAAACTGCATATAACCTCTTTCTCTGTTTCACTCATGTTTACCTGATCAGTTTCGCCAGAAACCTGAAACTTTGAAGATTCCGGGGCATAGTGATTAACCCAGTATCTTGCCTGTTTTATCCTTCTTTCAAGTAATTCATCTGGATATGTCTTTCCACTCCTTGCGAGAACATTTTTTATCTGTTCATCCTTACTGTAAATTTGAACCAAAGTTGTTAGGTGCCTGTAATCGGGCAGATCATCCAGAGCATTTTCTGTTGATGATATGTGTAAAAGTGTCTTCTGATCCTCGTCAAGCTTGTTATCCTTGCTCAATTTGATCAATCTTTCGAACTCATCCATCAAATTTAAAAAGCCTACCTCCGGATCGAACTCGATATGCCGGGATGGAGGGACTCTTGCCATCATATATCTCACTATTTCAGGAGGTGCAAAGTCAAGAATTTCTGTTGCTGGAATGTTTACTCCTGTTGATGAATGCATTGCTCCCTTTCCCTTGAGAAGTATTCTCTCAAACATCTGCGGAAGTGGAGCGGGATAGTTAAGTATGGCCTCACTAATTGCCTTTCCTGTGTCATACGAACCACCCTGAGTCCCGTGATCCTTTCCAAAGGGCTCTATGGTCACGCCAAGAATTTTCCATTTTGCAGGCCATTCAAGTCTCCATGGAAGCTTGCCTTCATCCTTATAAATATCACTTTTCCCCTCGTTTCCACAGCTGCACCTGTAGTATACAAAACCATCAGAATAGTCGTATGCCGTTGCACTGTTTATTCGTCCACACTTGCTGCATTTTGGATTATAGGGAAACCAGTTATCTTCAAGCTCCCTTCCAGATATATCCTGAATTATATTTCGAATCTCTTCCCTCTTTTTGATCATAAGATCAATTATATCTCCAAATTTCCCTTCTGCATACAGTTGTCCAGTTCTTATTACCTCTGGCTTCACATCCAGAGTTTCTATGGATTTTAGAAAAGGCCTAAGAAAATACTCAGAATATGAAAGATCACCCTCTGGTGCCGGTATGTCCCTTAAGGGTTTACCCACGTGGACTGAATAGGATTGAGGCAGGAACGGATATACCTTCCTGAGTGGATCTATGTCATCGCACAGATATATGAATGAAGCATCCTTTTCTGATATGACCAGAGACTTATAAATTATGTCCCCTGTAAGTATCTCCCTTAGATTTCCGAGATGTATTGGCCCTGAAGGTGATATACCTGTGGAGACTTTCTGCTTTCCCTTCTGTTCCTTAATTAATGAAAGACCCCAGTACATATTTACTCTTTTCCAATAAGGGAAGCTCTGAACAGTGACCTAATTCTTACACCATCAAGTTCGTCTTCCTGCATCTTTGATGTAAGAACCACTGCAAGCTTCACTTCTCCTCCCTCGTCTCTCACATCTCTTATGGTTCTTCTCAGAGTTTCGCCAGTACTTGAAACGTCATCAATTATGACGACCCTTTTGTTTTTAACGCTAGCAAAGTTACTGCTAAAATAACCATCCTTTCTTGATGGATGAGGCCTGTAAACAATGAGCTCCTTGTTCATAAAATAGGAGGCCATTGTGGCATAGGGAATTCCATTTACGGTAATTCCAAGTATGGAATCGATTTCGAAATCCCCAATTGCTGATTCCTCCTGAATTATGTCGCATATTACTTCTGAAATGGAGGCTATTCTTCCGCCATTTACACCAATACTCCTCCAGCCTATCTTCACATCCTGAACGTTCTTCTGCTTTGTGAACTCCCTGCTTAAAAGCCAGGTCACAGTGTTAACTGAAAGATGAAGCTCTGTTGATATTTCCTTATCTGACATGCCCTTACTCTTTAATTCTACTGCTTTTTTATACAATTCTTCAAGGCTGTACATGATTATACGAAACTCAAATTTCTCAGGCGTATTATAATTTATCCTTTTTAACTGTCACCTAAATCACAGTGAAGATTTTCTTAAAATGTCAGCATTCTTCCTTCATAATTCTATCCAGTGATTTTTTTATTCGACCTGCCTGATCTTCCAGTTCTTTTGGAGTCATTTTGAGCCGGTCCCATCTTATATCATTTCCACAATGCCGGGGGATAATGTGAAGGTGATAGTGCATGACAACCTGCCTGGCACATTCCCCGTTGTTCTGACCTATGTTGATCCCATCGGCGTCAAACACCTCCATAAGTGCCTTCGACAGATATCTTGCCAGATTCTGTATTTCCAGATATACCCCTTCCTCAATTGAAAATATGTTCTCATAATGCTTTACCGGTATTATGAGGGAGTGTCCAGCCTCCACCGGAAACCTATCCATAAAACCTATGATTCTTTCATTCTGATAAAATATGTATGCCTCTTTTCCAGAAACTATATTCGTGCAGAATACGCATTCTTTCAAGGATCATTCCTCTGAACATGATTTTTTCAAGCTTAATAAAAAGTAAGGTACACATAAAAAAAAGATATGATTTTTATTAACTATCTGCTGCAGTCTCTTCTTGCTTCCCTAAATAGTGAAGACGTAAATAGTACTTAATCCATTCTGCATGTTGATATGCCCTGTCTGCGGAAAAATTGGTGATGCCAAGGCCATTGATAGTTGGAATATGGGCAGTTACAAGCTCGTAAGATACAGGTGTAAAAGTTGTGGAGCAATGTGGAATGATTACGAGAGCAATGATAGTCTACGCCCAAAGAACTTTTATTCCTGATCATATCATAATCTTTCTCTTATAATCGCTGAGGCGTTTGGCATCATAAGATATCTGTTTCCATCTATGGGTGCTGGTAAACCCTCTACGTCTGGCAGGTTTGTATCTGCGTAAACCTCCCACCTCTTTCCATGATCCGGCAGTTTGAACATAACCTCATTACGGGAGCTGTTGAAAAGTATCAGAAGATCGCCTCCTGTTATGGAGTTATCCTCATATTCAATCTCTTCTGTCATTCGGCCATTTAACCACACCATAAGGGTTGATCTATGTGGCTCATTCCATTTTTCTATGGTCATCTCCTCGCATTCCGGTGTCAGCCATGTTACATCCTTGAGTGAAGTTCCGGTTACGGTGCTTCCCCTGAAGAAATTTTTTCTCGCCAGAACTGGATTTGATCTTCTCAGGGAGATAATATGCCTGAGGAATTTTCTGAGATTTTTCTCTTCCTCGCCTATGTTCCAGTTATACCAGCTTATTTCGTTATCCTGGCAGAATGCATTGTTGTTTCCCCTCTGGGTTCTACCGATTTCATCCCCTCCAAGTATCATAGGTGTCCCCTGAGAAACAATGAGTGTGAGAAGCATGTTCTTAATCCTCCTGTACCTTAACCCTCTTATAAATGGGTCATCTGTGTAACCTTCGACCCCAAGATTATCACTGTAATTTTCAGACGATGAATCCATGAAAAGAGGTCCGTTTGCTTCATTGTGTGGATGGGAATAGGATACAAGATCCATCATTGTAAATCCATCGTGACATGTTATAAAATTTATACTGGAGTGGGGTCTCTTGTTACTTGCTTCATACAGATCAGGGGAGCCGGAAAGTCTTGTCGCGAATTCACCCAGGAGTCCAGGTTCAAATCTCCAGAATCGCCGCATGGAATCCCTGTATTTTCCATTCCACTCAGCCCATTTCGGTGGAAAATTTCCCACCTGATATCCACCAGGACCTATATCCCATGGTTCTGCTATGAGTTTTGTTTTTGAAAGTATAGGGTCCTGGTGAATGGTTGCCATAAATGGGGAGAGCATATTAACGCTGTAAAGGCTCCTTGCCATTGTGGAAGCAAGATCAAATCTGAATCCGTCCACTTGCATCTCCGTAGCCCAGTAACGCAGGCTGTCCATTATGAGCTGAAGAACCTGTGGATGGCTTGAATTGAGGCTATTGCCAACACCTGTGAAGTCGATAAAACTTGATTTATCCACAGGGTCAAGAATATAGTATGTCCGGTTGTCAAGGCCCCTGAATGAAAGAGAAGGGCCCATGTGGTTACCTTCTGCTGTATGATTATAAACCACATCCAGAATTACTTCAATACCCCTTGAATGAAAGGCTCTTACCATCTCCTTGAACTCCCTGACCTGATCCCCTGGTTTTCCCTTGGAATACCGGATATCAGGTGCAAAATATGCAATCGTATTGTAACCCCAGTAATTTGTAAGGCCATGGTCCACGAGAATTCTATCGTCAACATGATGATGAACTGGCATCAATTCCACTGATGTTATTCCAAGATCAGTGAAGTAATCCAGCATCCAGTCCTTTGACAATCCGGCATATGTACCCCGTTCATCTATGGGAATTTGTTCGTTTTTGTAGGTTATTCCCTTCACATGGGTTTCGTAAATTATTGTATTATTCCATCTACGCTCAGGTTTTTCTATACCTTTCCAGTCAAAGGAACTGTCAATCACTATACTCTTTGGAATAAATTCACTGTCTGGTCTTTCATCCATCTTCAGAACGTTTGAGTTCTCAACATCATAAGGAAATACCGCATCATTCCATCTTAAAGTGGAATCAAGAGCACGGGCATATGGATCTATTAGAGTCTTATTTTCGTTGAAGAAAAGGCCCTCTGATGGATTATACTTACCTTTTGCACGGTATGCATAGAGCTGCCCTGGTTTTATTCCAGGCACTTCCATATGCCACACGTATGAATCCTTCTCCTTTATCTCAATGGTTTCAGATGGTTCTTTCTGGCTTGAAGATGAATACAGATCCAGATATATACCACTTGCATTTTCAGAGTAAACCGCAAAATTTACGCCCTCCTGTGTTATGGTAGGTCCAAGTGGATAGGGTGATCCTGCCCTTACTTTAATCACACCAAGGGTAGTAGTATTCCGGATTAATCCTTTTTGTCTTTAAATAGACTGATTCAGTGAGAAATATGCTGCATTTTTCATCCTATAATTTAGATACCGTGTGTCTCAGATATTCCATGGGTATCCAGAGCATCTCAGGGCGGTTATTCCATTCATATACCGCCTCGTAGATGGCCTTTTCTGTTTCGAAAAAGGATAGCACATCTTTCCATCCTTCTTTCATGTTTCCACCTGATCTTATGACTTCCTTCTCATAAGCCTTAATCGTAATGCTTCTGAATTCATCAGCTATTTTTTCAGGTAGTTCGCCATGGCCCAGGATGAAATGCCAGATGTAATTCCATGACCTTGTCAGGCCAGCCAGATCTTTCATGGGTGATCCTTTGGATATTCGATCTTCCATACTTGCCATTGGTTCTCCTTCGAAATCTATTATTACTGGGCCATTTTCAGTTTTCAAGATCTGACCAAGGTGCAGATCACCATGTATGGGTTGCTTCATCTCCCCGTTTTTTGAAAGGTTAATTGTGAAAAATTTTTCTGTTAATGGTGAAATATCCCTGTAAAGTACACCGTATGAGGATGAGAGAATTCTGGAGAATTCATCCAGGAGATATTTATCCTGCCTTTTCATTCTTACATAATCAGACTGGCTGAATGGCTCCTGCCTGTAATTATCCTCATCAATTTTTCCCATAGCCATGTGCAGGGAAGCCACTGCCTTCCCTATATTCTCTGCTTCTATCCTGGCCTCAATAATGAAGTCCCCATGATCCTTTGTTCTTGATGCATCAAAAAGATACTTCCAGTAATCACCGCTGTTTTCGATATATGAACTGAATACACATATACATAGATCCTCCGTTCCGTGATAGATTATGGTTCCAAGATTCTCTGGAACACCCTTAAAGTCACTGTATTTTCTAATGAGCAATGGTAACTTATAGTCTGGATTATCTATACCTGATGGTGTTCTTAAAAATTTACCTATAATCTTTGACCCAAGAAGAAAGGAACTGTTTGACTGTTCCAGCTTCAATGACTTAAATTCCTCTTCCTCCACTATGGCTTTTCTTAAAGCTTCAACAGGATTTTGAATCTCAAACTGGCCATGGTCCCGAAGCATCCTTTCCAGCAGTTTTGGGAATCTCCCATCTTCTATGCTATCAGTAAAGTGAAAATTACCCTTTGTATCCTGATGAAGAGTCAGTGCAAGATCCATATATCGTTTTCCTTCCTTTGTGTCCAGGGAAAGAATTATGATTAATGGGTCTCCATCTTCAACCTCCTTTGGATAAGCACAGAGCACTTCTGCAGAAATTATCTCTTCTGGCCTCAGGAAAAACCATCTTCTTGAACTGAATTTCCTTATTGTTTCATCCATTAATTGGTCAGTAACTATTTCCTCAATTTCACTCACTTTGTATCACCTGGATTTTCAAGAGTGAACCAGAAGAAGGAATTCCTCGGTAGTGTAAGAAAATAGGGCAGTTCTCCTATGTCTGGAAAGAGCGCAGAAGAGATCATTTCCCTCACGTGCCATCCATTGTACTCCCTGAGGTCCAGTTCTACATATGATGGTGTCCTGGACATGTTGAATACACACATAATGTGTTGATTTTCAAATATTCTCAAAAAGGCCAGTATTGGTTTCTGCTTTACCTCTATGAATTTGATGGACCCTCTGCCAAAAACCTTTGAGTTCTGCTTCCTTACAATCATTATTCTTCGGAACCAGTTTAGAAATGAAGAACTCAACCTTGACATGGATTCTACATTATTTGATTCGTAGTGATAGTTGGGATTCACAATTACCGGTGCATAGAGTTGTTCAGGATCCACCTTTGAAAAACCGGCATTTCTGTCGTAAGACCACTGCATAGGAGTTCTGACTCCGTTACGATCTCCAAGGTAAATGTTGTCGCCCATATTTATCTCGTCACCATAATAGAGTACAGGGGAACCCGGGAGACTCAGGATGAGAGCGTGGAGTAATTCCAGTATATACCTATCGTTATCCACCAGAGTGGCAAGTCTTCTCCTTATGCCAAGATTGAGACGCATCTTTGGTATTTTGGCATATTCACCCCACATAAGGTCCCTTTCTTCTGGTGATACCATTTCCAGCGTCAGCTCATCGTGATTTCTCAGAAACAGACCCCATGTACATGCATCGGGAACAGGAAGTGTCTGTTTTATGATATTTTCTATTGGAAATGAATCACCCTGCGCAAGTGATATGAAAATTCTTGGCATCAGTGGGAAATTAAAATTCATGTGAAATTCGTCCTGGTTTCCAAAATAGGCCTTTGCATCGCTTGGCCACTGGTTAGCTTCTGCAAGAAGAATACAGCCAGGAAATTCTGTATCTATCATCTTTCTTATCTCTTTGAAATATTCATGGGTTTCTGGAAGATTTTCGCAGGATGTGCCTTCCCTTTCAAAAAGATATGGGACAGCATCACATCTGAAACCATCAAGCCCTTTGGAAAGCCAGAATCTTATAACATTCTTCATCTCCTCCCTGACCTCAGGATTGTCATAATTAAGATCAGGCTGATGAGAATAGAATCTGTGCCAGTAATATTGTTTTGTTACAGGTTCATAGGTCCAGTTTGATTTTTCAGTATCTATGAATATGACCCTGACTCCTTTATATTTTTCAGGTGTGTCAGACCACACAAACCATTTTCTGTAAGGACTGTCAGGATTTTCCTTTGCATCTTGAAACCACTTACTCTGATCAGAAACATGATTTAACACAAGATCTGCAATTACACGTATGCCTCTGTTGTGTGCCTCCTCTATGAATTTTTCAAAATCCTCCATTGTTCCATAATCCGGTAGAATACTGTAATAGTCTCGAATATCGTATCCGTCATCCTTCAGTGGAGAGTCATAAAATGGCAGTACCCATATGCAATCCACACCAATGCTCTTTATGTAGTCAAGTTTCTCTGTAAAACCTTTAAAATCACCGATTCCATCGTTGTTACCATCATAGAAACTTCTCACAGGCACCTCATAGAAGATTGCATCTTTATACCACAACGGGTCATCTATTTTCAGCATTAAGTCACCCTTACAAGTATGTGTGCTGGCATATACTCAGGTATTAATTTAACATAATTCATGGAATCTGACCATTCATATTCTCCACCCCCTAGAAGATCATGAACACGAAATGTTCCCTTACACTTCCAGGAATCGGGAATATCAACCATAGATTCCTGAGTTGCGAATGGATCAATATTGACAACAACCATTACATCCATGTTATTTGCCTTCCTAACATAAGATACAACCGATGGATTGGTTGACCTGAGAAACTGTAGATTCCCATAAATGCTGAATGCTTCAATCTTGCTTCGGATTTCATTTATCCTGCCTATTAACCCTGAAATGCTGTCATCGGAATCAAAGTCCCGGTGCTTGATCTCATACTTTTCCGAATTGAGATACTCCTCTTTACCAGGTATTGCCTCATTTTCGCAGAGCTCATAACCACTGTATATTCCCCACGAGGTGGAAAGTGTTCCGGCCAGAATTGCCCGCATTATAAATGCACTCCTTCCACCGTTTTGCAGAGCATAGGGCAATATGTCCGGCGTATTTGTAAAAAGAACTGGTCTGAAATAGGATGCCTTATCCGAAGAATTTAGTTCTGTAAAGTAATCTCTTATCTCCCAGTCATAATTTTTCCATGTGAAATAGGAATAGGATAGTTGAAAACCAATCTTGGAAAGCCTGTACATCAGCTCGGGCTTTGTGAAAGCCTCTGCAAGAAAAATGACATCTGGATGTTCTCCCTTCACCTTTCCTATGAGCCATGACCAGAATGAGAGTGGTTTTGTATGAGGATTGTCCACTCTGAATATCCTTACCCCTTGAGAAATCCAGAAATCCACAATTGATTTTAGTTCATTCCAGAGTTCCATCCTATTTTTGCAGTAAAAATTCAATGGATAGATATCGTAATATTTCTTCGGAGGATTTTCCGCATACCTTATTGTGCCATCAGGTCTGTGATAAAACCATTCCGGATGTTCCTTGACGTAAGGATGATCAGGGGAACACTGATAGGCAAGATCCATTGCTATCCTGATGCCTTTCCTTTCAGCTTCCTTCACCAGTCTTTGAAAATCATCAATATTTCCAAGTTCCGGATTTATTGATTTGTGACCTCCATATTTATTACCTATAGCCCATGGACTACCAGGTGCACCTTCTTCTGCTGGTATTTTACCGTTTTTTCCCCTTCTAAACGTGACGCCGATAGGATGGATTGGAGTGAGATAGAGAATATTGAAACCCATGGATCTGACGTAATCAAGTATACCAATAGTATCCTTCAATGTCCCTGACCTTTCTGGATCAGGAGAGCATGACCTTGGGAATACCTCGTACCAGGAAGACACGACCTGTTCTCTTTCCTGAATAATAAGTGGATACCACTGAGTTGTGGATTTCCCCTTTTTTGGCTCCTTTTCATATATTAATGTCATGAATGGCTCAAGGATTGAAAGGCCGCGTAAGGGTTCCCTGCCCATTATCCTGATTGCTTCCATTACCTTCTTTTTATCCTCTGCAGGTATGTTTCTTGCGTATTTCCTTATTTTTTGTTCCCCATCTTTCAAATCCGAATCGATTTTTTCCCCTGCTGACAACCATTTTGCCATGTTTTTTGCCCAGGTTTTTATATCTGAAATCCAGGCCTCTATCCTGAAGCTGTAAGCACCCACTTCAAGACCATCAACAGTGGCTTCAAAATGATCACTGTTGAGGCCCTGTCTCATAGGTATACGAATAAATTTGTTCTCTCTTCCCCTTTTCAAAACAACTGCCGCATTTATCTCTTCGTGACCTGAACAGAATATAGTCCCGGAAAAAACAAATGGAGACATATTTTCCTTTCTCGCAGGCAAATTTCCATTATCTACTGTTGGCATAACATTCTCTATCTGAACATCTTCAATTTTTTTCATAATAACCTCCTCAAATAAACGGCCCCCAGAGGCGGAAGGTCCAGTTCTAGTGAAAAGTCCCTACCATGATAGGGTATTTTCTCTGCTTCAATATCACCGGAACTACCGAACCCAGAGCCACCGTATTTCTCAGAATCTGTATTCAGTACAACTCTGTATTTCCCAATCTCCGGAACTCCAATCCTGTATGATCTCCTTGGAACAGGCGTGAAATTCATCACAAATAAAAACAGATTTTTAACATCCCTTCTGTAATAACATATTATACTCTGATCCCTGTCTGAATAATCTATCCATCCAAAGGAACTGCTATCAAAATCGTGCTCGTATAAACATTGTGAATTTCTATATATGTAATTCAGGTCTCGGATTAGATCTGGAATAAATTCACCCTTAACTTCTGCGTTCTCCCTAAGCGAATCCTTAGAGTGAAAATCCCATTCCTCTCCTGCAGGTATTTCATCACCCATGAACATAAGTTTTTTACCTGGAAATGAAAACATAAAGGAAAAAAGAAGCCTTACATTGGCCAGTTTCTGCCATGGATCTCCAGGCATCTTATGGTAAATTGATCTCTTCCCATAAACCACTTCATCATGGGAAAGAGGTAATATATAATTCTCTGAAAAACCATACCAGAATATGAAAGTAAGCTGGTTATGATGATATTTTCGATATATGGGATCAAGAGAGATGTATTCCAGTATATCATGCATCCAGCCCATATTCCATTTCAAAGAAAATCCGAGCCCTCCCTGATCTACCCTTTTTGTTACACCATTCCAGGACGTTGATTCCTCTGCTACTGTAAAGGATCCTGGATATGATTTTTCAATATGATTGTTCAATTCCCTAATAAAGGATATGGCCTCCAGGTTTTCATTCCCCCCATATATGTTTGGCCTCCACTTTCCGTCCCTTCTTGAATAATCCAGATAAAGCATGGATGATACCGCATCTATTCTTATTGCATCAGCGTGATATTCCTCAATCCAGAAGGAGGCACTGGATATAAGGAAATTAATCGTGCTCCTCTTACCGAAATCGAAAATGAGAGTGCCCCAATCAGGGTGATCCCTCTTTAGGGGATCGGAATATTCAAAGAGATTTGTTCCATCGAAGTGCTCCAGAAAACTCTCATCCCTCGGAAAATGTGCCGGAACCCAGTCAAGTATTACTCCTATATCGTTTGAATGCATTATGTTTACGAACTCCTTAAAATCATCAGGATCGCCATGCCTCGATGTTGGAGAGAAATATCCCGATGTCTGATAGCCCCAGGAATCGTCAAGAGGATGCTCCATTATGGGAAGCAATTCCACGTGCGTAAAACCAAGTTTTTTGCAATAACTGGAAAGCCTGGTTGCAAGTTCCCGGTAGGAGAGAAAATTTCCATTCTCATCCCTTTTCCACGAACCAAGATGTACTTCATAAACTGATATTGGTGACTTCTCCACTTTAAATACAAACCTCTTTTCAAGATATTTACGATCTCTCCATTTAAATCTAGATGTGTGGGTTTTTGAGGCTGTTCCAGGTCTCAATTCATAGGAGAAACCGAAGGGATCTGATTTGACCAATGTTTTCCCCTCCTGAGTAATAATGAAAAATTTGTACAGTTCATTTTCTCCTATATCCGGTATGAATAGAGACCAAAAGCCAGTATTTTCAATTCTAAACATTGGATTAACTGATGGCTCCCATCCATTGAAATCCCCTATGACGGAGACACCTTTAGCAGAAGGTGCGTACAATATAAAATTAAAACCGCCAACACCACCATAACCAAGATAGTGGGAGCCCATGTATGTGAATGCCCTATAGTCTGCACCCGTGTAATAGTTTGAAATATTTTGAGGAATAGCTGGCTTGAAGGCATATGGGTTGTGCCTTCTTGAAATATATCCTGACTCAAACTTCTTGCCTATTATATGTTCTGCTGAATCAATATCAGAATCAATTTTAGTGTACCATATATTATTACTATTTTTTCTCAAATTTTTCTTCTCTTTTCCATATTCCACCCATACTTCAGTCGCCTTTGGATCTGAGACTTTAATTTCCACAGTTTTACCATTTCTTTTTGGAACAAGATATATCTCCGGATCAAAGTAAGAGGTTTCTATCATATTTCACTTCTTGATTTTATAAATAATGTTATTTTATTTAGTGTTTATTGAACAGCTTTAAATATATGCTATTTGCAGTGGTATATTCTAAAGAATTTCCGATCTTTCATTATGCTTATTATAGAAAATTTACAAAATCTAGTGAATGTAAAATACTGACCTAAAATGGATTGCTAAATCAGTTTGTTTAGGCATCTAAAACGTTCACAAATTGATTAAATAAGCAGGATTAATCATGTGAACATGGCAAAAGGAACAATAAAAATTAACACACCTCCGCCGCCTGTTCAGACACCACCTCAACCAACAACCAAGTATAAGGGAGTAAAGCATACCATAATGGTTATGAGTGGTAAAGGGGGCGTTGGCAAAAGCACATTCTCTGTAAATCTTGCGGTGACTCTTGCGAGAAAGTACGTAGTGGGTTTAATTGACGCAGATATAAACGGACCTGATGATCCCATGCTCCTGGGTGTATCAAAGGAAAAGGTATATGCTAGTGAGAAGGGAATTGAACCCACGAAGACCAAATATGGCGTGGACGTCATATCTATGGCCTTCTTTCTTCCAGACGAGAAGACCGCAGTTATATGGAGAGGCGCCCTTAGGCATAAAGCTGTTCAGCAGTTTCTGGAAGATACAGTTTGGGAAGGTAAGGATTATGTGATTCTGGATTTCCCACCTGGTACAGGAGATGAGGCACTTACGGTTTCACAGATGATCCCAAAAAATGATGGTGTCATTATAGTTGTAACACCACAGGAGCTGGCCCTTTTAGATGCTAAAAAAGCAATCAATTTTGCTGAACAGATGCATCTTAGGGTATTGGGTATAGTGGAGAATATGAGTGGATTTGCTTGCCCTCATTGCGGTACAGTAACAGAGATCTTCAAATCGGGAGGTGCAGAAAAACTTGCAAGAGAAATTGGCGTTCCATTCCTTGGTAAAATCCCCATATACCCTGAGATAGTCCAAAATGCTGATACAGGAATACCAGCAGTTGCAGCTTCAGAAGAAATAAGAAAAATTTATGAAAAAATAGCTGACAAAATAGAAGAGCAAATTAATATACAATAAATTTCAATTATTCCAATTTTTATAAATAATAATCAATCCCATCAAAAACTACAAAATTTTAAATAAATTTTTGATTGAAACACTTTCTCATAAAAATATAAAAAATATATAAAACACACTTGGTATGTTTGACCGATCATTAATCAAGAAACATGGATTGTGCATTCGGCCTGTTAGTGACTGTGGACTGAATACCTCGGCGAACCTCGATACTTACATCCCAGTTCTATCAATCTCCTCTTTTAGGAGAGGCCTCAAACGATGTCTCTTTTCAGGGACGGCTTCAAGCTTAGATGCCTTCAGCTTTTATCCGTGTATGGCGTGGCTACCCGACATTTGCCCTGCCGGACAATCGGTAAACCAGAAGCCACGAACCCCCGTTCCTCTCGTACTAAAGGCTCCTTCCCTTCAGACATCGAACACTCCCACAGAGAAGCAACCCTACTGTCTCGCGACGTAGTGAACCCATCTCAGGATCCCTTTTAATGGGCGAACAGCCCCACCCTTGGCACCTTGTTCAGCACCAGGATAGGAACAGACGACATCGAAGTAGCAAACCCTCGGGTCGATGTGAACTCTTGCCGAGGACAACTCAGTTATCCCTGGGGTAACTTCTCTCTTATCACCCGCCCTCATCAAGAGGGGACTGGGTGGTTCGTTAGACCCTGCTTTCGCATCTGCGTTCCTTGTTGCCCGGAACACAGTCAAGCTGGCTTTTGCTCTTACACTCTACGGAGGATTTCTGACCCTCCTGAGCCAACCTTTGGGGGCCCCTGTTTGATTCTCAGGGGCGTGGCGCCCCACCCAAACTGCCCACCAATAGTTGTCCTTTTTCACAAAAGTTAGTAACGCAGTCTCCAAAGGGAAGTGTTTCATTGTCGCCTCCGTTTGAACCAAAATCCAAACATCGACAGCTCCTTCCTACGCTACGCATTGAAAACCGTATTACAGCTACAGGCTGCAGTAAAGCTCCACGGGGACTTCGCTTTCATGTGGGAGAGACTGGATTGTGCACCAGTGCATCAATTTCACGGGGCTGAACGCGGGGACAGTGGGACTCTCGTTGAACCTTCATGCAAGCCGCCAATTAAGCGGCTAGGTATTACGCTACCTTAAGAGGGTCATAGTTACCCCCGCCGTTTATCGGCCCTTCTTTCCCTTGAACGGGACTTTCAGGTACCGACACTGGGCAGGTTTCGACCGCTATACACATCCTTTCGAACTAGCAGCGGCCTGTGTTTTTGGTAAACAGTCGGGGTCCCCTTGCCACTGCGACCTGTTCCCTCCCGGAACAGGCACTCCTTCTACCGAAGATACGGAGCTATTTGGCCGAGTTCCCTCGCGTCCATTATTCCCAAACGCCTTGGATTTCTCATCCAGGGGCACCTGTGTCGGTTCTTGGTACGATCTTGAACTTGACCTGTATATATCTTTCACAGGATCCAGGAATTGAAGGACTTCCTATACAGGAATCAGTAACATTTCACCAACTTTACGTCATTACGACTCTCCATCAGTTTATAGTTACCTACACACAGGCTAGTGTGCTCCCCCTATCCCGAACCAATATACACAGCAAAACATTCAAGGTAACGGAATATTAACCGTTTTCCCATTCGGTCATCTCCAGTTAGGGATAACCTTAGGATCGACTAACCCTCGGCTGACGAACATTGCCAAGGAACCCTTAGCCCTTTCGGCGGAATTGATTCTCACAATTCTTGTCTGCTACTTTTGCCAAGATCCGCGATACCATTCGGTCCATTCCTCCTCTCGAAGAAACTTCTGCCCAAATGGCACGCCCCCCTACCAGATCACCTTTCGGTGCTCGAAGGTCTCGGTAACTAACTTTAGCCCCTTCCATCTTCGAGGCATATAGCCTCGGTGAGTGAGCTGTTACGCACTCTTTAAAGGATGGCTGCTTCTAAGCCTACCTCCACACTGTTTTAGGCCATAAACCTCTTTGATTTGCACTTAGTTAGTTTTAGGGACCTTAACCCTCGTCTAGGATGTTCCCTTCACGGGTACAGAGCTTATCCCTGCACCCTAGCACCCAGCTTCTACGATTTTAACAAGTTCGGAGTTTGATAAGTCGGCGCAGATTTTCACCTGCTAACCAACTATTCGGTCGCTCTACCTCGCTAAACATCTCCGCTGAGGTCTACCTGCGGGTAGTATCGGGGGGAACCCGCTATTACCGGCCTAGATTAGCCTTTAACCCCTACACCCAAGTCATCTGAACGATTTGCACATCAGAACCAGTTGGGTCCTCCACCAAGTTTTCACTTAGCTTCAACCTACTCAGGCGTAGATCGACCGGATTCGGGTCTTCCTCGCATGACTAAACGCATTTATTACGTGACACCTCCATTGCTGTGCGTGTACTTGCTTTCGCTACGGCTACCTCTCATAAGAGTTAACCTTGCCATACGACAAAACTCCCTGGCCCGTTCTTCAACACGGATAATAGAACACCGCTCTCCTTCTGTTGAAGGATCATCGCTTAAGTGCCCTATAAGTTTATCACTGCCTGGTTTCAGGTACTTTTCACCACCCTTCCGGGTTACTTTTCAGTTTTCCCTCACGGTACTTGTTTGCTATCGGATTTGAGAAGTATTTAAGGTTGGATGTTGATGCCACCCATCTTCCCGCGCGAATAACGACGCACGGTACTCGGGGACATTCTCCTCATAGCTTTCACTCTTACTCTTACAGGGCTATCACCTTCTTTGGCCGATCTTTCCAGATCGTTCTGATTGGAGTGTTAAGCGTTGGGAGAAGCCCATACACCACATCTCTTTTTCCTTATCGAAAAAAGATTCGGTTTGCCTTATACCGCTTTCGATCGCCTTTACTAACGGTATCTCGATTGATTTCTTTTCCTTCAGGTACTAAGATGTTTCAATTCCCTGAGTTCCCTCTCCTTTCGGAGTGTCTTACGACAGGAAGTCCCATTCGGAAATTCTCGGATCAAGGGCTCCTTGCGCCTCCCCGAGACATATCGCAGCTTGGCACGTCCTTCATCGGCTCCCAAACCGAACCATCCCCCAGACAGTTTCACAGACTGCACAATCCATTTTGCTCTCTATTTAACATTGATCGGTCTCATCGGTTATTTCTAACCTCATACCCTTCCCTTATGATATTATGCTCATAAGGTGCATTTAAACGTGCGTATCACACGTATTGATTGCTCTGATATTAATGTTTTGGTAAGTATACATTTTTCACAGAGGAAACCAAGCTTACCCTGAGATAATAGGATTTACCAAAATTTTTTAAAAAATATAGCAAGATTGATATTCTTCAGAAAAAACTATCGCTAAAATTCTAAAGAGATTAAGATTAAAAATTTAAAAAATTACTCTCTGTATAGATTGAAATCGAGTTCATTCACAGCTTTTGATTCCAGTTCTTTCAGCTTGGGTTCTACCTCATCCAGCTTCTCTTCATCCACTGGAATGTATTTCATTCTGCCCTTGGACATATGATATGACCCGGGACAAAGGAACCCCTCTTTTACCAGTATGGAATCGGCCTTTAAGGTAAGTATTCCTGCCATAGCTCTTTCCTTGCCCTGATAGGGTGATCCATAACCTGGGTTTTCGTACATTTTCTTTTCACCGGTCTCTGTGTCTATTTGCACAATAGTATTACCGTATTCTAATGGCATCAGGACATTCTCATCATCGACAACTGCTATTACTTTCATTAGTACTTACATGCAGATTTCTTTTATTAACTTTATTAAGTTGGAAATGATACAAATTTTCAATGAATTCTCTTTATATCCTAAATGGAAATGCAAGGCTTCAATCTAATGATGCTCTGGCATATGCATCAAAAATGGGAAGGAAAGTTATACCTATTTTTCTTGACGATACAAAAATATTTCCAGAGGGAAGTGCCTCAAGATGGTGGTACAGTGAGATAGGAAACTCCATGGTTAATGATGGAACAGGGAACTCAAATTTTATGGTTAGAAGTTCAGGTGAATACGTACTTTTACTGAAAAAAATAATTGAAGAGAATAAAATAGGAGAAATACTTATTCACGAAATACCAAGGAACAATTTCCTGAACGCTATCGAAATTATGAGGGAAAATCTACAAAAATTTGTAAATGTTAGGGTGTTTCCTTCAAATAATCTTCTGAAAACTGAGGAAATGTTAAAAATGAAGGTAAATTTTCTGAATTTTAGTTCATTTTATGAAAAAATTAAGGAGGTGAAACTTGAAGGTAAGGTTGACGACATATATGCTGAACAAGACTTGCCTGAATTTGCAGATCTTGATGGAAAATTCGATCGCTATAATCCAAAATGGGCCTTAAAACTAAGGAAAATTTGGAAACCGGGTATAAACCACAGAAGGGTAATTGAGAAGCTAAGAGAATTTAATTGCGATAACAAGATTGATGGAAGCAGGATATCTCCCTATATCAGCCATGGGCAGATTGACGTGAAGGGAATTTGGAAACATGCTGAGGAACTGGGAGAGGGATCTGAGAGAATTAAAAGGAATATTGCGTGGAGAGAGTTTTTTTACATTGCATATTTGAGGAGGCAAAACATGGATCGCACTGAGTGCAATGCAAAATTCAGGGATTTTCCATGGTCTGACAGTAGTGAGAGTTTCCTATCATGGAGAACAGGCTCTACGGGATTTAAGATTGTTGATGCAGCAATGAGACAACTCTGGACTGAAGGATGGATAAGCAATGAACTGAGAATGATAACCTCGGATTTCCTAACAAAATGCCTTTTGGTGAAATGGGACTTTGGTGCCAGATGGTTCATGGACACCCTTGTTGACGCTGACGAATCTGTTAATTACTCTTCCTGGCAATATATTGCCGGTGTTGGTGGATTTTCATGGCCCTTTTTTAGAATATTTAATCCCATTAAAAAATGGCATGAACTCGACCCAACGAGTGAATACTTTGAAAAATTTGTAGGGAAGAGTGCAGGGAACTATGAAGAGTTAGGGGAAAAAGAGCAGGAAAAAATTTACAAAGATATGAGAAAAAGAGCCATTGAGACTTACAAAAGTTTCAGTAATAGCCATCCAACTTAACTTCATATTTTGGTATGTAAATTCCGCTACCGTTTTCTACGTGGCCTATTTCCTTGACCTGCATCCTTGTCCTCAAGGTTGTAATAAAATCACTCTTGCTTTCTTCATTTATTACAACCATGAATCCTGTTCCCATGTTAAATGTTTCATACATCTGGGTCCACGATAGGTTTCCCATGTCATGGAGTTGCTTGAATACATTTTGGGGTTCCACGGGATCATCAAAAACATATTTCATATCCTTAAGTCTCACAATATTTCTGAAACCTCCACCAGTTATGTTTGCCATGCCTTTTATATCCACAATATTCACTATATCCAGAATATCTCTTACATATATTCTTGTTGGTTCAAGGACCACCTCAGAGGTCTTCTTGTTTTCTCCTGGAAATTTATCCTCCATTCCTATATTATTTTCCTTCAAAATTTTCCTTACTGTTGTAAAACCATTCGAATGTAACCCACTACTCTGCAATGAGTAGATTATATCGCCCTCACTTATTCTTTCACCGGTTATTATGGAATTTTTCTGAACTATCCCAATAACACTTCCAGCAATGTCTATTGGGTTTATAATATCTGGGACCAGAGCTGATTCGCCACCTATGATAGAAATATTTGCCATTTGTGCACCCACATTTAGACCCACTCCAAGTTCCTTTGCAACAATTGGGTCTGTATTTCTTAGAGAAAGATAATCAAGCATGGCAATGGGCTCAGCCCCAACAGTGATTGTGTCATTTACATTCATTGCTACACAATCTATCCCAAGTCCTTCCCACTTGTTTGCCTCTGCGGCAAGCATAACCTTAGTCCCAACACCGTCGGTATTGAACGCAATCGCTATATTTCCAAGATCTATTAAGGATGTAAATCCACCCATTGGACCCATTGTTTTGAAATCTTCACGCCTGTACTTAAGTTGTCTTACAAGGATGCTAACGAATTCTCCAATCGCACTTCGATTCAACATCTTATCATTGGGATCGCTCATATCAATAAGGCATCACTTCATATCTTAAAACTTTATCAAAAATATATATTATTTTAATAGCCTATGAAACTAATATGATAAAAATGATTCAATTAACAAAGAAAGATTAAAAATAGTATATAATTTATGGACTTTTTCTCTTCCAGATCACTGCGACAACTGCTACTATTATAACAGCCGCAATTATTGCGATTATTATATAGAGATTGCTTGACAATGTGTTGGAACTTGATGAAGTCTTTGTTTGAATCAAGGTGTAGGTTATGCTTACTGTTACATTATTTCCCTTCACATCCACGTTTCCATTCAAAGGAGTGACATTATAGCCACTTACATTTCCGGTCTTATATGAATAAGTTCCATTAGTTACCACAAAGGACAAAGTGGCATTTTTCGTTGAAACATTCTTGTTATCAAATATTATATACCACATCGTTCCATTGCTTAAACCTTCCTCTTTGAAGGTGACAGTGTACTTAGGGGGTAAGACAGGTACAGGAGTGAATGTTACGTTAATAGATGTGTTTTTTCCGTTTATCTGGAAACTACCAGAACCATTTGACAAATTATATCCTTTTATGTTGCCGACGCTGTAACTATAGGTTCCGTTTGTCAGATTGACGTATATATGGTTTGCAGTAGAAAAGTAAATAATAGTTCCAATGGTAACAGACCAGGCTGTACCTTTTGATAAACCTTTTTCCTGGAAAATTGCTGTATATTTTGTCTGAACTTTTTGATACATTTCGAAGGAAATTGTTATGTTTAATTCCTTTCCTGAAACAGTAAAGTTACCCATTGAATTAGTTGCTTTATATTCCGAGCTGTTCACTTGGACTGTATAATTGTAGGAGCCATTTGGCAGATTGAAATATATACATGAAGTGTTTGAAGAAGCATTCACGCTGTTTGAGGATGTTTTATTTAATATAGTAACTTTCCAATACACACCCTTTCCTAGATCTTGGGCTATGAAATTTACCCGGTATTCCTTTACGGGACTGAATGATGCTGTAACACTAAAGTAATTTATAGAATTTTCTGTGTATAATGATTGCTCCGAAGGACTCACATAAACACCGGATATACACGTAGATGATGAGATTGTTACTTCCGTGTGTATAGGAACAATAAATGGTAGAAATGAAATCGAAGACAAGGAGAATATTCCGGGAAGAAAACCGTTACCTGAAAATATTCCAGGAGAAATTTCTGATGAGAAGTTTTGGCCTGATATTGAAATCCTGGAAGTCAATAGATTTAATCCCGGTTTTTCAAATACGAGAACCGAAAAATCTGGTATCTCTATATTTATTTTTGCTCCTGAGGAAACAGTTACATTTGGAAGCCTAAGCACAGTTTCGGAAATTATAATGGACAATGCCATGTAGGAATAATAAGTTCCAGAGGGCATGTATGCATATGTAGTCCCGTTTCCCTCTAAATGGATCTCGCCTATAAAGGCTGTATAATTAGGTAAAACGGTTGATAAGGAAGAAGATAATGAAATTGGTATTTTGAAGTTGCTGAGAATAAGAACATTGAAAAAACCTATGCGATCAAAGTTTTCTACGTTTAAGTAGAATCCATCTAATTTCGGGACATTTATGTTTGTAATATTTCCATTATTTTTTATATTCAGATTCTCTGAAACACCAAATATTTGGGAGTTGTTTAGAATTATGGATACTTCAATATTGTTTTCTCCCTGAATTTCTGGTACTTTAAAGACAGCGATAGAGGAGTTTGTTCCTTTTATGGAACCATAACCAGAGAAACAACTGTTATTGCTGTGGCTTGTTGAATTTAGGTAAATGGCTTCTTCATTTGATGGTAGATTGCGTACCACTATTTCGCCGCAAAGAACATTTACAGGCGAAAATGAGAAGGAATTGATCTTGGATGGATTTATATTGACCTCCTCAGTATATCTACTTGACATGTTGAAATCGGAAAGTAACACTTTCACCTGGTGATCTGGAAGTGTGACATTCATGTAATTATTAGAGGAAAACAACTGAATGTAATTATTAATCGCTGACGATGAAAGATTGAAATCGGATTGACTGATTATTCCCATTCCAAAGGTTCCATTTTTATAAATCGCCGGAGTGGAGAAACTGACCTGTGAAAAATTCAACGATAGGGATTGGAAGTTGGAAACAAATGTCTCCTCCGAGTAGTTGCTTATATATGATTCGTACATTAAATTGAATATGGAAGTTGAGGTAAAACCATAAACGTTCATAGTTCCGGAAGAAGATAGTGAGTTATAATCATCCAATATGGAGATTGATAAATTCTGATTTGCTGAGCATAAGGTAAGATCTTTCTCACCATTTACAGGAATTGCATATTCTTTCATTGTGGGAATTACATAGTCATAAATTGAAACACCAGTAAGATTCAAAACCTTTTTTGCTTGAAGGATTTCTGAACCTAAGAAACCATTAAATTGAACCTCAATCATAAAGGTCCCATTGGGTAAATATATTGGGGATAACTGAGCATTTGTCAGGGTGATACTACCAGCGGTTCTTATTGTAAATAGACCTTTGATTAATTCCAGACTGTAGTTGGCTGAATATGGAAAATTTGAAAATTCTAAAACAAATGCATGGAAATAAGGTAATGTAACCGTCTCCTGACTTACATATGAGCCACTGAAGGTCAAAGTTGTATTAACAACTCCCATATTAAGCATTATTTGGGAATTATAGGTCCCATTAAGGAGGATAAATTTTGGACTTAATGTGAACATATTATAAAAATTTACTTGCGTAGATATTTTGTCGGTTGGACTATAGAATGCCAGGCTTTCGGTCAATATTTCTGCTGGAATAATATTAGTTTTCAAATTCAAGGACTCTACATAAAACCTCGGTATTGTAACTGTATAGTTTAGTGTGACAGAAGTGTTGATGGTTCCATTCAGTTCATTAAGTCTAATCGATTCTGAAGAATAAGATGTATAATTAAAGAAAGAAATTGAATAGTTATAAATTCCTGAGTTTGTTGAAATATTAAGGTAAGGAGTGTTTGTTCCTTGAACCGATCCCCCTAACTTAGTGATTAATGTCACATATATTTCTCCAAGAGAAGAATTATAGTTTTTAAACTTGAAATGCACCGTTACGAAGTGAGATGACTGTGGCGTCTTATTATTCTGACTTATAGACAATTCCGGCTGTTTGTAAGAAAGTTTATGAACTTCTAAGCCCGACATACCAGAGTTTTCCAGCACCATTTGACTGTTTGCTACATTATTCTTTAAATTGTTGCTTACCTTATCCTTCTGTCCCTCAGAATTAATGAAAAAAAGGCCTGAAAATAGGAAAAGCAACACGACCATTACTACCATGATTTTTCTATTTTTTTCAAACATTATTAAAATATGAATTGGGAATATTTAAATTTTATTTTTTGGTATGCTCTGTTTAACAAATATCCCTGAATCCAATAATCAGCTGATTATTTTCTGTTTTTCTCTCCTTTATCGTCGGTTTAGTGATCTCGCCTCTTTCTTTGCCCCCTGATTCATGTAGTTATACACCCAGATCCTCTGGTATCCCTCACTTATTAGACCATTAGTGGACCTGCTTACACAATTTTCACCGAACTTTCTCTTCACCGCAGAGAATATTCCTTCGGTACAGGGCCATCTCATCCCATAATCGTTCTTTTCTGACCATGATCTGTATCCCTTGTTCTGGTATTCCCTGATCGCCCTCCTGCGGTATTTCGATCCCTTGTAATGATCTGGAGAGGCATTCTTCCTTATCTTTATCACGGGCTGGGCACCAATTTGATGCATCAGCGTGAACAGATCATTCGTGTCGAATGCACCGTCACCATAGAAGCCTCTCACATTGATATTATTCATCACAGCCTCCATGGTATGTTTCTGTGCAGTCTCTGGTTCCGATGGACCCTGGCCCTCTATGTGCACCTCTATCCCGATAACATGTTTTGTCTTCACATCTGCTGTTATTATGACAACGAGATGCTTTCTCCTCTTTGCATCCTGATCGCCGTATTTTGTTACCCTGTAAGCTCCGGCATTGTTTGTTTTAAAACCAGTGCCATCTGTGCCGATTGATATGCTTTCCAATCCGGATACGTCCAGGCATGGTCGCATGTTATGTATCCGATGCCATATTGTTGTATAATCACCGTAATATGGCATTATCCCAAGATCCACAAGAGATCTTGCCATTCCTTCCAGTCCACGGTAATCAAGGTACTGCTTCCATATCATCATGAACCTCATGAACGATTCCGGAAAAAGATAAGGTGATCCCCTCTTTCCGGAATTCATTCTCTTCAGCTCAGCATCCCACTTCTGAACGAAATCAAGATCAAAGATCATCCTCCCTCTTATGACAAGTTCCTCGTTGTATTCGACCCAGTTCCTCTTATCTTTGTACTGCTTGCCCCATCTGCCATTCTTTTTAACCTTTGATTTTTCATCTTCGGCGTGAATACTATGCATGTGCATAGTATTAATTGCAAAACAGTATTTACATGTTTGTGCATTCAAGATCATTGGAAACAGCTATTCTTGTACATGTGTGGATACCTTTCAGGCGTAATGGAATGGGGAGAAAGGAACAGGCGAGGATATACAGGAAGCTTTACGGTTACAGATCATCTTCCAATTACGGGAAATATCATTACAATGTGAAAGGAATTCTGGATTCCATACCTGCAATCAGGTATGAGGATGGCAATTTCATTGTGAGGGAAGAGGATTTTCCCGCTTTAAAGAAATTCCTGGAAGAAAATGGATCTAGTTACAGGACATGGAGAGTCATACCCGGGGATGAAGAGGCAGAAAAGCTAAAGCTACATTCTGTTTAAGTATTTGTTCAACACAGCATTTTTGGTAATCGTAACTCAATAATAACTTTTAGTTTATAAAAAAAGTTAAAAAATTATCAAAAGAGGATTTCTAATAACCCCCTCATTAAACACCGTAACATTTATTCATGAAACACGCATGTTGCAGTATGAGTGACCTTCTTGATCATGCATTAAAAAAGAAATACGACTCAATGAAGATAAATGAATCCATTGGTATTCATTAAGAATGCCATTTACTGGGATGCATTCACACCATTATTGAGTGATCTGTATCACAATGATACAGATAATGGAGGAAGGCCAAACATACCTGTGAAAACCATGATCAAGGTACTGTTCTTACAGAGCATGTTCAACATGGTTGATGAGCAGGCTGAGATACTCATAAAAGATAGAATTTCATT
>NZ_JBLSDF010000004.1:0-56336 GCF_052315355.1 Cuniculiplasma thermophilum | reverse complement strand
TATCACAGTAACACTCTCCTTTGAGCACTATTCATACATAGTCGGTTCATTTAATCAGACAAATGTCAATGTAACAGTTAACGGTAAAAACTTCACAGTAACATCAGGCAAGTTCATGTATAAGACAACTGCAGGAACATACTCAGTAGAAATATCAGAAAAGGGATACATTACTGTATACAAGAACTTCACATTACAGGCAGGACAGACAGTGAATATAAGTGCAAATCTCAAGAAGGAACCTGTACAGAATACAGATGAAATATACTATGTATTGGCAGGAGTGATTGCAGTCATAGTAATTGCAACCGCTGTGATCCTATACACAAGGAAATTGAAGTAAATCGGAAAAAATATAAAACCAAATTTCCACAATTATTCAAAACATTATTTCATTATAACTAAATCTGTCATTTTACATCTTATTTTTATTATTATGTTCTGGGATGCCTAAATTAGAAGTTTTCTGTAAATCTATTTGTTGTTGTAAACACCTATCCAAATCTACCCATTTTGAGTCATTTCATGGTTACACTTTAATATATATAAGGTTCTTGTATCGTTTCATTTGCCGTATCAATTGTCTCATTTAGCAAATGGAAACAATTATGATGATCCAGTTAATTGTGTCGGCAATTTGAAGTGCATAGGTGAAATGATCTCCTAAAAATAACTATAGTTGCAAGCAATAAAAGGTTATTGAGATCAATTCAAATAAGCAAACGCAGGATAGTATTCCGAATTTTGTGCAACAATAACATAAAATCATTCCCTCATCAATGGATAAATTTCATGAAACACAATATGATGCTCCCTAAGAATGTAAACGCATTGGATGAAATCAGGGAAATGTTCCAAACGAGGTATCCTTCATGATTACACACCCATGAAAATTCTCAGGTCAGCCTTCTCTTGTTACATCCTTAATGTTACTGCATTTGTGAACATATCCTTAGAATCATGGCGGAATATCCATTCTCTGCCATTTCGCAAACACGCATAATCATTTAAAGATGAAAGCTGACAGCAGAGTGTATAAAGATATTGGCACTCAAGAAATGGGAGTTCATCAAATAGACTCATGTGTAATCAAGCCATGCAGGACATTCCATTTCTCCACCAGCCCTGATACCTTGTTCTGATTTATTGCTGGATTCTCGTACTTCAACTCATTTTCTTTTTTTAATTATCTTGAGTATGATCCTGATGGGATTTCTCATTTTGCATACATGTGCAGACTTTCCTAATCCCTTTCTTTCCTTAACTGAATCCTCATATTCCCTTACCTGTTTTTTTGAATATCATAACTGTATCCACAGCTATCGAGAAAACACATAGTGCTGTCTTGTAACTTACCTGGAAGTATCTTCTCTCGTCTTTATTGCGCTTGTAATGACACCGAATGATGGGTACAGAAAATCAATAGGAGAGGAGATCACCATGCTTAATAAAAATCCCATACATGCAATCCTCCCAATGCATGGCATATCCATACCGGCAACAGACATATTCGGGAAGAGGGATCTGAGGAACATTGAAGTTCAGTCATCCAGAATTGGAAGCATGGAGAAAAATTGAAAGAATCCTTCTGTAAAACATATTTATGATGCTCTCCATGAAAATGGAATTTGACAAGGGCTCTGACAGTCTTACAGAACAAAGGAGGAAATCAATGTCACTGAAAGTAAAGAATGCACCAAGACACAGAGATATATGGAGAAAAGATATAAACGGAAGGCCGATAAACCTTTTTCATAGAGGTCAATATTTGGGAAGCTGTGTATCCAAAATCATTTTGCAAATACCCAAAAATTTGTTAAAAATATACTATAATAATTACAACTCAACATATTTTTTTAGAGAAGATCGAAGAAATGAAAATACCAAAAAATTAAAAGAAAATCTAACAAAATTAAAGGAAAGTGAAAATCAGTAGGTTCTGAAAATAAACACTTTGCAATCCATTAAAAACTCAATATTTCCAAGATAAGCCGCTGGAGGGATTTGAACCCCCGACCTGCTGATTACGAATCAGCTGCTCTACCTCCTGAGCTACAGCGGCATTCAATTTTTTCCATCAAGTAAAAGGCAATGCCTGATGGAATTTTGGGATAAAAATATGTGGATTTAGCAGGCAGAAGTTTTCCTTTCTGAACTATTTCATAGAACTTCTTTTTTTCCCAAACGGGCATGATTAATCCTCCCCTATTGCGGTTTTTTTCAATTTCTTCATTTAATTTTTCAAGCCTTGAGGTGTATTCCAGATGTAAATTTTCCTTTTTTCCCTTACCTAAATTAAGAAATTCATCAATAATGTAAACATCCTCATACTGTTTCATTTTTTCCTTCTTTTTGAGCACAATTGTACTTTCCATGTTTACAAGCGATGGTGCTGGTACTTTCCCCTCGCCCTCAAATCTATGAAAATCATAAAATTTTGAAAGGTCCTCATACACACCATCCCAAAGGTCGAATATTCTGTGAACCTCACCAATTCTGGTAGAGTCTGCCTCTATGGAAGTAACATAAACCATAATCTTATTCCATAAACCAGATGTCTCACGCATGAGTTCGTTCATTGCCCTGTATCTGTGATGACCATCGGCAATTATGGTCACTCTCTCCATAAGGTCTTCTCTCATTTTTCTTATATACTCCTCTTCGTTGACTATACATATGTCATTCCAGGTTCCCTTTGGTTCTTCGTAGGATTTTGCGCAACCCTTTTTCTTCATTATTTCCCATAGTATGGAGTGGAGGTCCGGGGAATCAACAACTGTAAAAACAGGTTCAGTTTGTGCACTGAGTTTCAATATATGTCTCTTTCTCTGCTGCACATATTCAGGAATTACATTTTCGTGTTCCAGAAACTTATTTTCAGGCCTTGAAATGTCTACAACTCCTATCACACCGAGTCTCTCAAAAAAAGACCCATTGCTGGAATATCTCTGTCTCAGTATGATAAGTGATTCTCTTTCAAAGCTTTTAAGAATGCCCTTATTAATCCAATCCTGCAATCTTTCCTTGCACTCATCGTCTTCAAATAATGACAGGTTCATAATATTATAGGGGTTTTTCCTTAATTCCGTTATTTCGTTTTCTGTAAGAGTGTCAAATGGGGGTGAAATGACATCTCCAAGCCCAGTCTCGTATATAACAGGTTTAAACGTATCAAGTCTCAAAATATTCCACCGTTCATATTATAGTATCAAGGACAGACAGGTCATCCATATAACCCGCTTCTCCCTTTGGAGTTTCCATTATCATGGGTATGTCAAAAAACTTACTATCGTTGAGCAGAAGTGAAAATCCCTTTGCCCCTATCTTTCCGAGGCCTATCTGCTCATGCCGGTCGGTGTGTTCACCCAACTCCTTTTTACTGTCATTTAAATGAAATCCCATTATTTTTTCAATTCCAACTGTATTTTTAATTTCATCAATCATACTTTCGTAGCCCTTTCCATTTGTGAAGTCATAACCTGAGGCCCAGGCGTGACAGGTATCAAGACAAATTCCCACTTTGTTCTTGTATTCTATCCGATCTATTATTTCCCCTATTTCCAGAAAGGTCTTTCCAACACTATTTCCCTGTCCTGCGGAATTTTCTATCAATACGGTTACTTTCTGTTCCTTATTTATCACATCATTTAACATGGCCGCCACGTTTTCTATTCCTATTTGCAATGTTGCCTCCTTGAATGATCCTGGGTGAAATGTCAAAAGTTCAGCACCTATTTCATCGCATCTTTCTATTTCAGTTCTGAAGGCCTCTCTAACTTTATCCCTCAGTTCCTTATCGCTGGATGCCGTATTTAGAAGGTAAGAAGCGTGAACCATTACACTCCTTATTCCCTTGGAATTTCTATTTTCCTTGAATTTTTCCGGTACTTCTGGAGGAATGGCCTTAGCCTTCCATTGCATCTGGTTCTTTGAAAATATCTGATATGTTCTGAAATGGAATTTCGATGCACTTATCGGTGTATTTTCAATTCCAACAGTGGTTGAGAGATGACCACCTATTAGATGTGTTTCTGTTATTTTCACTCCATACCACCAGATATGTGAAAATCACTGCTGTCTATGATCATCTGAACAAACTGGTAAACGTGCATTGCAAGAGCCGGATTATCTGTATAACCACAGGCATTAAGGTCCGGGCCTGCAAGAAGTGCCCTGGTTCTGTCCGAAACAATATCTGTTGCGATCAGCCCCTCCTTTCTGAAAGTCTGAACGCTTGGAGGGACTCTCTTATTTGGCGGTGTAACAAATATTACCTTTACTCCCCTCCTTATGGCATTTTCTATATTTTTTTTCATTTCCAGTCGCATCTCTTTTACCATTGGGGTGCATATGTACAGTTCATTTTCTGCAAGATTGATCATTTCCGATATTTTGTTCATCACCCTTGTCCTTCCATATATTGTATAAACAAGCTGTGGATCACCCTTTGACGGAAGTTCTTCCTGCATCATCCTCATCTCAGAGAAAAGTTCCTGGACCCTCATATCTATCTTTTTTCTTAGAGTTTCAAGATCCTCGGGTTTGAACATCTTTGGTCTCCCCTCAGTCTCCTTTGCGTATCCCTTTTCCACAAGGGATTCCATGACCTTATAGGCCGAGGTTCTTGGAATTTTGGCAGTATCAGCTATCTCATCTGCATTGGCCACACCGTGGTATACAAGTGCTGAGAAACCTTGAGCCTCATAAGCTGAAAGCCCGAATAGTTTCAACATCTCTGCGACCTTCTCAAGCCTGGATGTTGTAGTTTCCATAGCTAAATATGTCACAATTATTAATATTGTTTTCTCCTTTTTACCTGTTATTTTACAAATACAATTAGCATTTTATTATGTTTCAAAACTAATTTTCTCACATGATTTAAGTGAATGCATTTCCCTTTAAAAGATATTATATAAAAAGGGAAATTCCCATGTCATGGAAAGAGAGGAAAGATTACGGGCTCTTATAGACAATGACAATTTCATGAAGCGTTTTAAAATAGAATTGCTGGAAACAAAGGAGGGATATGTAGATTTTAAGATTCTTATAGAAGAAAATATGCTGAGAATGGGGGAAATTGTAAACGGTGGAATTATTCTTGGCCTATTTGACATAGCAGGAGCACTTACCATATTCACCCTGGAAGGAGTCGTTAATGGTTTTACAATCTCCTTGAACACAAATTTTATGAGGTCCCTGTCAGGTAATTATGCCAGAGTTGTTTCGGAACTAAAATCCCATGGCAAAACACATGCATTTATTCACATGAATATGTATAATGATGAGGGTGAAAATACGGCTGTGGCTAACGGAGTGTGGGGCATATACAGGTAAGGAAATCCTATAATTTACTTGAGGGTTACAGAATCTTTATTTCCGTAGGTGGTAGCATATCTTCCTATCGAACACCAGATATAATTCGTGATCTCAGGAGGGAGGGTGCAGAGGTCCATTGTATTCTATCTCCGGTAGCCGAGAAAATGATAGGCGCTCAGGCCCTTGAATGGGCATCTGGAAATGCTGTGATAAAGGAACTAACAGGAAGAATGGAACACATAACGTTCTTTGAAAATAATGACAAGCGCAATATTCTTCTGATGTGTCCTGCTACGTACAACCAGATTGGGAAGATAGCAAACGGTATAGCCGATGGCGTTGCAGAAACCTTTTTTTCCAATGCAATTGGCATGGATATCCCCGTAGTTGTAGTTCCTGCAATGCATCTTGAGATGTTCAGAAATCCTGTAAATTCAAGAAATATTGATTCTCTGAAACAAATTGGTGTTAAAATTGTGGAACCGAGGATAGAAGATGGAAAGGCCAAAATAATGTGGTCTGAGGAGATAATTGACACCATTCTTCAGAGGGAAGAGAGAAAAAAATCCATTCTTATAATATCCGGAACAAGCGAACTGAAGATTGATCCTGTCAGAAGTCTGATCAACAGAAGCTCAGGCTTTACGGGCATTTCTCTGGCCAGAGCCGCAAAAAGAGACGGTTTTAGCAGAATAGTATATCTGGGAAATTCAAATTACCGGGTACCCCTGTATTGCCAGTGGATTGAGGCACATGACATTGATGATTTTTATTCAAAGACAAGGGAGCTTCTTGCAAGGGAAGAATTCGACTATATTGTAATTCCCGCAGCACTTTCAGATTTCAAATATGAATCCAGGGATAAGAAGATTGAAAGCAAATCAAATGTTACAATAACCCTTGAACCAAGGGAAAAACTGATAGTACACATTCTGGAAATATCTAAAAAATGGAAGAAGAGACCAAGGATAGTTCGTTTTAAATTGGGTGAGGATGACTTTACACCAAGTAATGATTCAGACTACATGACCATACTAAATCTTGTATCTGATAAGCCCTTTCAGGAGGTAAGCAACAGATATTCCATTTTCAGGGGCAAGGAAAGAATTATGAACCAGATAATGAATAAGATAGAGCTGGCAGATTTTATCATAAGGGAGATGCAGAATTGATGAATACAAGATTGACTATTGGGGGTTTCCAGATTGGTCCACTGGAAGAGGAGGAGATGCTGAAGAAGCTGGGAGAACAAAATTTTGAAGGCCTTGATATTGTAGTATTTCCTGAAAGATTCATTGTAGACACATTTCACTCTTTCACTGATTCCAGGGCGGCCAAAATGCTCAGTAATATTTCTAAGGGGAGAATTGTAGTTGGAGGATCTATTCTGGAAAAGACAGAAAAAGGGATTTTTAACAGGTCATATGTATTTGTAAACGGGAAAGTTATGGGTTATCAGGATAAAATCGTGCCATTTGATAGGGAAAATGGCCGTGTCGAAAGGGGTAAAATCATAAACATCTTCAAAACACCTGAAATAACATTTTCAGTCCCCATATGTTACGATATAGATTTCCCATTTTATGCAAAGATAAGTTCAATGAAAGGTGCAACACTCCTGATAAATCCATCCCTGATAAGAAGTGATTTTCACAGGGAATGGCATCTCTATATTAAATCAAGGGCTCTCGAGAATAGAATATGCGTAGTATCAGTTAATTCCAACAATCCAAACTTTGGAGGCGATTCTATATTCGTTGACACCTATGAGGAAAATAATGGTGTTAGACTTCTGGCTCTCGAGGCTCTGAACATGGATAGGTTCACAACTGTATATTCAGAAGGTAAGGTCGATCAGAAGAGAGAGCAGAGAAAGATGGAAGACCCCGGTTATTACTCATTTCCCTCAAAGGAAATTGTTTATAAGTGAACATACCTCATCCGGGTGGGAAACGTGTGTTGTATGTCCCCCATCCTTTATAAGATGCATCTCTGAGTTTGCTATCCCATTGTGTAATATATCACCGTACTGGACAGGTATCATTCTGTCCTTCTCTCCCCATATTATGAGTGTTCTTTTGTTTATCTTTCTCAGCATGTCATCAGTTATTTTGAAATCTCCCTTTCCATTGTTTCTCAGCATGTTTCTGATTGCCATCTCATTGTTCCCAGGATTCATTTTCATAATTCTCATTATAAACTGATCTTCATTCTCTCCACCATATTCGCTCACGGTAGGGTTTGTACCAGCACTGCTGATCAGTATGAGCCCTTTACTTCCTCCATACTTATATTCGTGATAAAGGCTGACCCATCCGCCATAGGAGTTTCCTCCAACATAATACTCATCAATGCCTAAATTCTCAATAAGTTCCTGTATGGCATCGGCCTGAATACCCACAGAAATATCTCTGGGGATATACGACTTCCCATGACCAAGCAGGTCAGGGAATATGAGTCCGTAATTGCTCTTTATGCATGAAGCGATCTTCAAAAAGTTATTCCCCATGCCTCCCATACCATGAAGCAGTATAATGAAAGGTTTCCCGTCTTTTTTTAAATAGGAAATTTTCCCTTCACTGGTCTCAACATAAAACCTATTCATATAAAAACATTATTGCGCCATTGGATAAAATATTCACATTTCTTTTTAATCCCAATAAGTTAAGGATAATTCTATAACGAATTTCGTAATCATCTATATTGTCTATGAATAATCTTTTTATATACTTCCTCATAAAACAGATGTGAAAGAAACAAAAAAACTTGTTTATATGTTTGAAGAGGGCAACAAGGACATGGCGGGGCTCCTTGGTGGTAAAGGGGCTGGTCTGGCGGAGATGAGAAGGATAGGTCTCTCTGTTCCACCTGGATTTACCATAACCACCGAGGCATGTATACTCTTTCAGAAATCGGGAAAGTTTCCTGAGGGAATGATGGATTCCGTTATGGAGGCACTTTCAAAAGTGGAAGAAGAAACAGGAAAGAAACTTGGAAGTGATACAAAGCCACTCCTTGTGTCTGTGAGATCGGGGGCACCTATCAGCATGCCTGGTATGATGGATACAATTTTAAACGTGGGCCTGAACGATTCCACAATTAAAGGGCTTATCAGTTCATCCAAAAACAAAAGATTTGCACTTGATTCTTACAGAAGGCTCAAACAGATGTTTGGTACAGTTGTAATGGGCATTGAGCACGAGAAATTTGAGGAAGAGATTAAGAGGATAAAGGAGAGAAAAGGAAAGAAAGATGACATAGAACTTGATGAATCGGAAATGGAGGAAATAAACAGAGCATTTGATCATATTTATAAAGAAGAGGGCATGGAATTCCCGCAGGATCCAATGAAACAAATGACTCTCGCCATAGAGGCAGTATTCAATTCATGGAATTCCCCAAGAGCAAAGGTATACAGGGAGATAAATCATATACCTGAAACACTTGGAACAGCCGTAAATATTGTTTCCATGGTTTTTGGAAATATGGGTGAAGACTCAGCCACAGGAGTCGCGTTCACAAGAGATCCAAATACGGGCGAAAAGGTTCTCTTCGGCGAATTTCTGCAAAATGCGCAGGGGGAGGATGTGGTTGCAGGAATCAGGACACCAAGAAAAATCTCAGAAATGGAGAGAATATTGCCCGAAGCCTATAGGGAATTTGTAAAAAGTGCTGAGATACTGGAAAAGCATTACAGGGATATGCAGGATATGGAGTTTACCATAGAAAGGGGTAAATTCTATATGCTCCAGACAAGGAGTGGAAAGAGGAGTGCAAAGGCAACCGTAAGGATAGCAGTGGAGATGGTTGAAGAATGTCTCATAAGCAAAGAGGAGGCCATAATGAGAGTAACGCCGTCAACATTGGATATACTCTTCCATCCCCAGGTCAGAAAAACTGGAAAGGAAAAGATACTGGGCCACGGTCTTGCAGCGTCGCCTGGAGCAGCCATTGGAGCAATAGTCTTTTCATCAGACAGGGCCGTCGAGCTTTCAAAGGAGAGGAAAAAGGTCATACTGGTAAGGCCGGAGACTACAGCTGACGATGTCCGGGGAATGTCAGTTTCGGAAGGATTTCTGACACAGAAAGGGGGAATGACGTCACATGCAGCAGTGGTTGCAAGGGCCATGGGAAAGCCTGCTGTCGTGGGTGTCGAATCAATGAATGTTAACGTGAGGGAGCGTTCACTATCAATAGGAGATACGATCCTCAGTGAGGGAGATGTGATCACGGTTGATGGAACAAATGGGGAATTTATTCTCGGCACCACTGAACTTGAGGAGGCTCAGTCCGGTACTCATATAGAACAGCTCCTGACATGGGCCGATCAGTTCAGGAAAATAGGTGTAAGAGCCAACGCCAATACTCCAGAGGAGGCAATAATGGCAAGAAAAAATGGTGCGGAAGGCATAGGTCTGGCTAGGACAGAGAGGATGTTCCTTGGTGGTGAAAGGATAGGAATAATGAGGGCAATGATAATGAGCAAAACCCTTGAAGACAGAAAATTATTCCTGAGCAAGTTGCTTCCAATGCAGATACACGACTTCACTGAATTCTTCAGAACAATGGAAGGATTTCCTGTAATTATAAGGCTTTTGGATCCGCCATTGCACGAGTTTCTGCCTGACAAGGAAGAGGTACTTAACTCAGTTCATTCCATGAAGCTGAAACTCAGAAATATTTCAGATGCAAAGGAAATGGATGAAATTTTATCAAGGATCTCAAGTGAGACAGAAATGCTTGAAACCATAAGGTCTCTGGAAGAGTTTAATCCTATGCTGGGTTTCAGAGGATGCAGATTGGGCATTGTTTTCCCGGAAATTTATGAAATGCAGGTCGAGGCAATAATTCGTGCATCTCTCAACGTTATGTCTGAGAAAAAACAGATATTCCCGGAAATAATGATACCTCTCGTAGGTACTGACAAAGAGCTTTCCATACTCAGGGAGAGGCTCGAGAAGGTTGCAGTTAACACAATGGGACACAGGAAGGTGGATTATAAATTTGGGACCATGATTGAGATTCCCCGTGCTTGTATAACGGCAGATAAGATCGGAAAGTATGCAGATTTCTTCTCCTTTGGAACAAATGATCTGACTCAGATGACATTTGGATACAGCAGGGATGACGCAGAAGGGAAATTCATGGCAAAATACCTTGAGGAGGGTGTACTTCCAGGAGATCCCTTCAGAACAGTGGACTTTGAAGGCGTGGGTGAACTAATGAAAATGGCTGTGGAAAAGGGAAGAAAGGGGAACAAATCTCTCGAGGTAGGAATATGCGGTGAACAGGGAGGAGATCCTGAAACTGTGGAATTCTGCCACAGGATAGGTCTGAACTATGTATCTGCATCGCCTTTCAGAATTCCCATAGCAAGGCTCGCCGCTGCAAGAGCGGCACTGAAGGATGTAAAAAAGGAATAATCTAAAATTTATTTATTTAATTCTCTGATCTTACATGGTGAGTCTGTCATAAAATACTGAATATTTTTCTCTTCCAGTATTTTCAATTCTTTTTCATCATTTATGACCCATGGGATTATCTTTTCACCTATCTTTTGAAAATTTCTCTCCTCCTTCTCAATGATTGAATATTCAGGTATTACAAAATCAAGAAAATCTGGAACATGATCCCTGATCATACTGTCCCATATGAATGATGTCTCCTTTCCAATGTCTATACCAACCCTGTATCTGGAATCATATTCCTTCATTGTTCTTATGGCATCAATGTCAAAGGATATGAAATAGATGTCATCGGAATAGTTGCCCTTGAAGTATTCGTTGAGTGCTTTTTCGAGACCACAATTAATTCTTTCAGCCTTATTGTTTCTTGTTTTAAGTTCTATAAATTTTTTAACACCATGGGTAGCAGCTAAAAACTCATCAAGCGTTGGTATTTTTTCATCTGTTCCAAGAATGCCCATTTCCTCAAGTTCAGATAAGTTAAAATCAGATATCATTCCATTCCTGCCAGTAAGTCTCTCCATAGTATCATCGTGAAAAATAACTATCCTGTGATCCTTCGTAATCTGTATGTCCGTTTCAACTCCATAAACTCCGCATTTTTTTGCACTTTCAAAGGAACTTATGGTATTTTCTGGTCTCTGGGAGGGATTTCCCCTGTGGCCAATAACATTAAATTTCATCCTTTACTGTATAAAAATGATCATAAAAAGTGTATTTATTCGTCACCCTATGGATTTTTAAACAAGATATAAGGTAATCCATTGATGAACCTCAGGTAGGATCAGCCATATTTTCTTGCATATATTGGATCCTTATCTGCATTTCCTTTTCAGGTAAGGTAATAAATTTATTACGGATTTCCCCGCAATGGATATCTCTGGTATGGATCACTTCGATTTAAGGAAGCGGTGTGAATGGATTGATTCCCTTGAAAATAAAGAGGAGATATTCGATGTGGCCATTATTGGAGGAGGAATTACTGGGGCCGGTATTGCCAATATCATGGCATCCAATGGGGTTAAATGCATTCTCCTTGAAATGAAGGACTTCGGATCAGGGACCAGTTCCGGATCATCCAAGCTGATACACGGTGGAATAAGATATCTGGCCAACTTTGAAATAAGGGAAGTCAGGGATCTACTGCACGAGAGAAATTATCTCCTTAAACACAGTGAAATTGTGAAGCCGATGAATTTCAAAATACTTGTGGATCAGTATTCATGGAAAAAAACCACACTTCGTCTTGGTATATTTGTCTATAATATACTTAGCGGATCACTTTCCATACCCAGGTATGTGAGGAACAGGGGAGAAATGTCAGATAGCATCAAGGGCTATTTCAATTATAAGGACGCCTGGACTGATGATACAAAAATGGTCATATATAACATAGTAAGTGCGGTTAGAAAGGGTGCCATATGTCTCAACTATTCAAAGGTTCTTAAAATTGAAGATGAAAAGGACCACGTTTTTGTAGAGTTTAAAGATAGCATTCGCCAAGTGGAGAGAAAAGTACGTGCCAGATACGTAATAAATGCAGCTGGCCCATGGGCAGGTGAAGTTTCCAGGATGGAGGATTCAAAATTTTCAGGTTCCCTGAAACTGAGCAGGGGAATTCATGTGGTTGTACCCTCTGAAAAAATAGGCAGCAGTGATTCCATAGTCTTCAGATCACATCTTGATTCTAGGCAGATGTTCATTATTCCAAGGGGTGAGGTAACTATTATTGGGACAACTGACAGATTTGTAAACTCCCCGGATGATTTTGCAGTGGACAATGATGATGTTGAATATATTGTAGAAAGTGCAAAGCGTTTATATCCAGATTTAGATAAATCTGATATCACCTATTCCTACGCAGGTATAAGACCACTTTATGGTGACAGTGATGATCCAGGATCAATTTCCAGAGGGTTTGTTGTAAAGGTGAAGGGAAGATTCATAAACATTTACGGTGGAAAGCTTACAAACTACAGATCAGTGTCAAGAAAGGTGGCAAAAATTTATGGAAAAATCGTTGGCAAAAAACTGAATGTAAAAGGATTGCCAGAGATAAATTACAACAGGCCAAAACTGGTAGGGAAGGACCTGTATCAGTATGAAAGAGATTATGAGTGTGCCATATTCCCTGAAGACATTTTGATAAGGAGGGAAGCTTATCCATTCAATCTCAGGGATAGGGGAGATTCCTTATTGCCAGAAATAGAAAAGGTCATGAAATTGGATGAAAAGATATGAGATATTTTTGTTATGCCTTTTTGATCAATTTGAAAACATCTGATAGTTAGGAGGTTCGGAGACTACCCTGATATCATGTGGATGGCTCTCTCTCAACCCGCTGTTTGTTATCTTTATGAATTCTGTTTTTGTTCTGAGTTCATCTATATTTTTGCATCCTGCGTAACCCATTCCTGCCCTTATTCCACCACTGAGCTGATAAACAACCTCTTCCACTTTTCCTTTGTAGGGCACTGCACCTTCTACACCCTCGGCCACGAATTTGCTGCCTGAGAATTTACCATATCTGTCAGATCCCTTGGAAAGGGCACCAATTGAACCCATTCCCCTGTATGTTTTGTATTTCCTTCCGTTGATTATCATCTCTGCGCCCGGGCTTTCATCTGTCCCCGCAAGAAGTGAGCCCAACATGACGCACTCTGCACCTGCTGCAATTGCCTTTACAATATCTCCAGAGAATCTTATACCTCCATCCGCAATTATTGGAACATTATGTTCTCTTGCATAGTCAGCCGCATCTGAAATTGCAGTTATCTGAGGAACACCAATACCTGCAACAACCCTGGTTGTACATATGGAACCCGGGCCTATTCCCACCTTAAGTCCGTCTATATCACACGAAATGAGGTCGATTGCAGCCTGTTCTGTAGCTATGTTTCCCACAACTATATCCACATCTATCTGTTTCCTCATTTTTTTCAGGGAAGAGATAACATTGTCGTTATGAGCATGTGCAGTATCTATAACAATCACGTCTGCGCCCTCTTTTTCCATGAGGATTGCCCTGTCAATGTCAAAGGGACCAACCGCAGCACCGACCATTAACTGGCCATCTTCATCTCTCGTGGCATAAGGAAATTTATGCCTGGTTACAATATCCTTGGATGTTATGAGACCGACAACCTTTCCATTGCTATCCACAAGTGGCAGTTTTTCAATTCTGTTTTCATAAAGTATTCTTCTTGCCTCTTCTGGAGATATGTTGTCCTTGGCGTAGACAACATCTTTTGTCATAATGTCACGTATTTTTGTCTTCTCTTCATCCGCAAATTCAATGTCCCTCTTTGTTACTATTCCTACAAGTTTCTCCCCTGAAACAACTGGAAATCCTGCAATGTTCTTTTCTTCCATTATGTTTCTTGCCACACTGACCGGTGTTTCCGGATCAATCGTGTGAACATTTCTTATGATCAGTGATTCTTCTCTCTTCACCTTCCTGACCATTGTGGCCTCTTCGTTTCTTGACATGTTCCTGTGGATTATTCCTATTCCGCCTGTTCTGGACATACCCACAGCCATTTCCCACTCAGTCACTGTGTCCATCGGGGAACTTGAAATGGGAACATTCAATTTTATGTTTCTGGAAAACCTGCTTCTTATATCTGTCTCCCTTGGTTCTATGGGAGATCTACTCGGTAAAACTAAAACATCATCGAAGGTCAACCCTTCCTTTATATTTTTTAGCTTGTCTGCAAACATGAGAAGGAAGAGTATATAAGTACATAAATTTTTCACATCTCCTAAACCCTCACTTCTTCATAGGAAAATGAATTCACTGAACCAATTCACTTCATGGAAAACAGTTTCCATCTCAGCCTTAAAATTTGTGTTAACTTATTTTCAGAAAGATGGATGCTATTTTCTCCGGTCATGGGTAAACACTCATTATATGGCCTGTTCATCGAGCCTGTAATACATGAGAATCTGGTCATAGTATCTTTCACCTCTCTTTATGGAGTTAGGAAGCATGCCAAATTCCTTGTATCCACAGTTCTTGTAAAGGGAGATCGCCCTTCTGTTCACTGCAAATACCTCCAGTTCTACTATTTCGAACTTTCCCCTTGATAATTCAAGAGCCTTTCTTATGAGTTCATTCCCAATTCCTCTGTTCCTGTACTGTCTGATTATGGCTATCCCCAGAATTCCCACATGATCCAGTTCAGAATTAGGCCTAATCCTGTGGATATCGCAAAGTCCAACCACTCTGCCATCCTCCTCAGACACAACGGCTACTGCATTTCCAGATATAACATCTTCATAAAGGTTGGCAAACCATTCTACCTCATTTCTGAAATCAGGTTTTATCCTGTAAAATGCCAGTCCCAGATCAGGTTCATCTTCAAGTTCATCGTAATATCCATAATAATTGTCTATGATATCATGCATATCTGTCCATTTAATTTCCCTGATCATGGGAAGGAATTTTTTCTTTGCATATGAATTCATATGAATCGGGATGCGTGAATATGGCAGAACAACCAATGGATCATTGGGGAGTTTATGAATATCTTAACGGGAATCCCAAGTTAGAAAAAATCCTGAGAATTGAGAGAATCTATGGGAGGGCATCAGGTTAGGTGTTTTCTGTAAAGTGAATCAAGAGGCAGGATCATTAAATAAATCACCTTGTTTTGGATTCAGGAAGGATTGGACATTGAAATAAATTGAGGACCAATGGGAAAATAGATTCAAACAAGAGATGGCAACTCGCAGATTACAGGGGTTTATTTGATATGGTAATAAGCACAATAAGGTTCTCACAGATTACTCCAGCTCATATGGCCCTGGCTGATCACCATTAGAAGTGCTCGAAGTTGAATCCTTATATCAATCAGGGCTCTCTTCGTGAGAGAGAGTCTCTTTCATAATATCCACGCCTCTTTTAATAATTCTCTTAAAGGTTTGTATTTAGCTGCCTATTTATGAGTGATTGCATGAATTCCCTCACCCTCTTCCTTACACATTTCCCATATCTTATATCAATCTCCCCAATTATTAATTAAATACTGTGGTTGTTTCAATGAGTAATTTTTATGTTTCGTTTGTTATTATCAAAATTGTAATTATATCCTCCTTTTTTAGGTTTAAATTTAGATCATTGATCCTGATTTCAACTTTGCCTTCTGTCAATACGTATAGAATTATTTCATATTCTGAAAAATTCTGTAAATTCCATAATTTCCATCAATCATTTCTTAAAATTATGTTTCAACGTCATCTATTTTTTTCTCAAAGCAAAATTATTTTTCTATGAATGCGAAAAATGAAACCCGATTAAATTTAAACCGTACCAAGTATCTATAATAAAAGGCTTCATTTCTTTTATTATTTCATTTTGTGAAAATATTCTCCTTTTTTTCGTCATACATTTCCTTTATTATTTTAATCTCCCTTTCAATTACTGTGTCAAAGTCGTAACTTATGGCTGCAAAATAATTTGCCAATATATTTGGACTTATTCCATATTTGGAGCTGACTGGTTCCACAAGTTTTGTTTTTTCCCATTCCTCTACCTCAAATTCACCCTTAAGTGACCTTTCCATGCCTCCATCTTTTTTCGTTGCCGTCACTGCGTAAATACTGTAAAGATCAAATATTTTTGAAAACATTTTCGTTACATCGAATATGACCCTGAAGTCCGATTCATAAACCCTTAAGGCATTGTTACCTATGACAAGTGCAAAATCCTCTTCTGAAAGAAGTTCTTCTGGAGTACTTCTCTTGCTTCTTATCAATTTAGTGCCCGGATACATCTGATCAACGATTTCCCTCAGGTAAAAGGCTGTTGTTTCAGTTTCCGATGTTACTGCTATGTTCATTCCTGGATAAGGATCTAGGTCTTTTGATATTAAGAGATTGGACATTGAATGTATTTTTCCCGTAATCGTTGGGCCATAAACAAGGTCCAGTTCGTTATAGTGTTTAAAATAGTCTACTATGGAAATCATTGCATAATCGGCCTGACCTGAAAGTAGAAGTTTTAGATTATCCCTTGTCGTCCCTCTTCTAATTGTGAAATTCTTTTCCAAATGGTTTGCAAGGGGCTCACTGTGGATGAGATTTATCAGGGCGAAGGTGTTCAAAAATATCCCCTTATGTTGTAAAATGTGTCTCTTTTGGCCGGCACCTTTCCTACCTCATTTATCATTGCGCTCAGTTCCTCCACAGTTGTCTGTTCCCTTCTATTTGTGGCCCCAAATATCTTTTCACTCGCAGCAGTTCCAACGAGGTCGTTTCCACCACCTGTAAGTGCCATCTGGGCAATGCCCTTTCCCATTGCCACCCAGTAAACACTAATGTTCTTAATATGATGACCCATCAGAATTCTTGCAAGTGCTATGACTTTGAGGTCTTTCTCACCTGAACTTGGCCCGGAGACCTTTCCCATCTTCAGGAGAGGTGTATTTTCAGGGCTGTATTTCAAAGGAATAAAAGAAAGAAAACCTGGGACTTCTGCCTCAAGGTCCCTGAGCCTTAGCATATGATCCACTATGTGTTCCCATCTCTCAACATGCCCATAGGTCATTGTGGAATTTCCTTTTATTCCCATTTCATGTATGATTTTTGCATCCTCAAGCCATTTTTCTCCGCTAATTTTTTCAGGCGTGGTTATTATTTTTCTTACCTCTGCGTCAAATATTTCGGCACCCCCACCCGTATGTGCCTCCATACCTGCCTGTCTGAATCTTTCAACAGTTTCCTGGAGGGAATTGCCTGTCGTTCTTGCTATAAAATCAATCTCAGGTATTGTCAGGGCTTTGAGAGTGCTTTCTGGCATATACTTCTTCACAGTGGAAAAAAGTTCTTCATAATATTCTATGGGTAAGTATGGATTGAACCCCCCAACTATGTGAATTTCTGTGGGATTGTACATTTTTGCCTTTTCCAGTTCCCTTTTAACATCATCAATGCTCAGTTCATATCCCCTATCTGTCTTACCCTTTATTTTTGCCGGAACATAAAAGGCACAGATGGGGCAGCTTGCAGCACAGTAATTGCTATAATTTATATTGTATGAAACAGCAAAGGTAACACGGTTTCCAATCTCATAATCAGTTAAAGAATCTGCCAGTGCCATCATCTGATGTACATCTAGGGTTTCCAGAATTTCCATGGCTTCCCTTTGAGTAAATTTGTGAGCACTGATGGATAAATCCTTCCAGTATTCTGTCGAATAAGAATTAATCATATATAAGGTATGTTTCCTTAAATAATAATGTTTTTTTAAAAAATTTTGTATCTGCCATATATCTTTGATTTTTACCCTTCTGCAGTATTAAGGGTTGTAAAGAAAAAAATAACAATTGTTTATCTATTAATATTGAATCAGTAAGGTATGATGATCAGTGTTCAGGATCCAATGATGGATATTCTCACAAAAGTCAATGAAGGCGAGGACTTAAGCAGGGATGAAATCGCCTATATGTACAATGAAGTTGATATTAAGACACTTGGGTACGTGGCACGAAGTCTCACAAACAAGATTACGGGCAGGCAGGTAAGTTTTGTTTCTAACATGATCTTAAATTATACCAATATCTGTAATGTCAGATGTAATTTCTGCGCTTTTTACCGTACTGGAAAGGAAGATGACTCATACACGCTGACGGCAGAACAGGTAGTTGAAAGGCTTAAGCAGTTTGACTCTCTTTATGGGATCAAGCAATTGCTCATTCAGGGAGGTGTAAATCCCGATCTTCCTCTTGAATATTATACGGATCTTTTCAGAAAGATCAAGAAAGAGGTACCCGGCGTGGGAATAAATGGTTTATCCACATCCGAGATTTCCTTCATTGCTAAAAAGGAGAAAACAAGCGTGAGGGAAGTTCTGAGTGCCCTGAGGGAAAGCGGACTTGAAACGATCCCGGGCGCAGGGGCAGAGATATTCTCCGATGATGTCAGAAAAGTTCTTGGGAGGCCATTACACAGTGGGCAGCAGTGGCTTGATGTTATGGAGACTGCCCATAGCATGGGGATCAAAACCAGTGCGACAATGATGTTCGGGCATGTGGAAAATGCTTATCATAGAGCGGATCATCTACTATCCATACTCAATCTTCAGAAAAAATATAGGGGTTTTCTGTCATTTACTCCGTGGAATTTTGAGCCAGGAAATACAAAACTGGAAAGGGATGGTTTGGTTAAAAGAAGGGTCGGTGGTGAAGAGGTCCTGAGAAATATTGCAATTTCAAGAATAGTCTTCAACAAATCTCTGCCAATTATACAATCCTCATGGCTAACTAATGGAGTAGAAATGGGCCAGATGTCCATATATTTCGGAGCAAATGACTGGGGAGGTACCATATACGATGAGAAGGTAATCCCTGCGACAGGAAAAATGGTGGGAAATTTAAGGAAAGAAACAATAATAAGAGCTTTGAAGGGAATTGGAATGGTTCCCGTTGAAAGAGATAACAACTACAAAATAATAAGGTCCTATATCTGAGCAATGTCCAATTATGTAATTAAAATGGAACCTGGCGATTTTCAGGTTTCAGAAATTTCCGAATACGCAAAGCCTGAACCAAATGGAAAATATACAATTTTAAGGATAAGACTCACAAACTGGGAGACAAATCACTTCATAACTGAACTGGCAAGGTATATTGGAATCAGCAGAAAGCGCATCACCTATGCCGGAACAAAGGATAAGCGAGCAGTTACGACTCAATACTTCTGCATAAATGCAGAGAGAATACCTGATAGAATAAATATAAGGGATTGTGAAGTCGTGGAACGTTTCAGGAGCAACAGGATGCTAAATCTTGGTGATCTGACTGGCAATACATTTATTATTAGGGTTGAAACGGATTTTGACGATAGGAATATAATTGATCGTTATCAGAAAATTGTGGATAATGGTGGTTTTTGGAATGTTTTTGGTATACAAAGATTTGGTAGCATAAGATATAACACTCACATAGTGGGAGAGAAACTGATTAAGAATGGTTTTGAGGCTGCAGTGAAGGAATATCTTGTAGATCCTCAAATTGACAGGGAACTTTACAGATTGGATCTGAACGAAAGCTGGGACTTTCAGAGAGCAATAAAAGAGTTTCCTGAGCATTTGCAGTTTGAAAGGGCTATGATGCACGAGATCCTATCTGGAAGATCCTATGGAGAGGCAATTGACGTACTTCCCAGAAGCCTTAAAATAATGTTTGTACACGCATATCAATCCCACCTTTTTAACCGAATTCTCATGGAGAGGAGAAAATTGATCGGAAATCCATCAGAGGTAGTTTTGGGAGACTTTGTATCTCCTGTCAATTCTTACTGGAACATAGATGAAAATCATTTGATTGAAGTGGATTCTTTCAATATTGAGAGAATACAAAATCTCTCCAAAGAGGGGAAGGTAAGCGTACTGGCACCATTGATCGGCACTGAGACTAAAGGACAGAAAGGAGTTCCTGGCGAAATACTGGAAAAGATTATGGATGAGGATGGAATTACATTTGATTCCTTCAAAATCAAGGAAAAACCAGAAATGAGTTCAACAGGAAATTACAGGGGCATTCGTTTCCTCCCAGTAGATTTCAAAATCTCAGAACCAAAGGTGCTTAAGTTCTCCCTTGGAAAAGGGATATATGCAACCACACTTTTAGATCAGATATTTCAGTAAATTTGATCGGATCTAGATAAGTCCGACCTTTTGAAGTTCTTTCTTCACTTTTATTACTGCCTGTTCAATCTCGCTTTCTTCCTTTGCTCCTGTGCATACCACTTTTCCGGAGCCGAAAAGAAGCAGGACCACCTTTGGCTCTTCCACTCTGTATACGAGACCAGGAAACTGTTCCGGCTCATACTCTACATTTTCAAGGCCAAGGGACATTGCTATCTGAGTGAGATTAAGATCTGATTCAAGATCATAAACTGCAACAATATTCTGAACAACAATATCCGGATCGTCATACACTTCTATTCCAGCTTTTTTTAGCTTTCCAATAATAGTTTGTATAGTCAACCTCACGTTCGCTAAATTTTTTGCCCCTGTACAGTTAACTTTCCCGCTTCTGAATATAAGAACTGCGGTCTTGGGCTCATGAAGTCTGTATATTAACCCAGGAAACTGTTCTGGTTCATATTCTGAACCTTCCAGTGCAAGTGCAATTTTGCTAAGATCAAGGTGCTCGGCAAGGGAAGTCGAGGCCACTATGTTTTCGATGTTGATTTTTTCTCTCTCGCTCATAAAAACCTAAACTCTTATATTTAAAGTATATATAAATACTACACTTCTAAGAGAGTTTACTTAAAAAGAAATATATATATTTTTGTTTCCGCCATTTAGGTATTGAAAAACTCCCAGTATCACATATTAAGAGCTTCTCGAGCTTCGTCGGACATCATTTCCGGCTTCCATGGGGGTTCCCAAACAAGCTCCACGTCTGCCATTTCAACTCCTGCCATGTTTTCAACTATTTTCTGTACCTCAGATAGTATCCATGGGGTTACAGGACATGTGGGTGCTGTCATTGTCATCTTTATATATACTTTATCCCCATCGATTTGCACATCATATATGAGTCCCAAATTCACTACGTCCATTCCTATTTCAGGATCCTCAACAACCTTTAATTCTTCGAGAATCTCCTCCTTTGTAACCATAATTATCATTTTAACATTTCAAACAGGTTTATATGTCTATTGTTATTCAAAACTCCTCTAGATTCATTACTTAATTAAATTGTATAATTTTTACTGAGCTTTATGCTTTTCATCAGCTAAATATTTATTCATTGGAATCATGATTTGACAGGGGAGGAGAAAAATTAAAGGAGACCTTTGGAGATACATAACTCAAATAGAAGGTTCAAAGATGAATAAAGTCTGTTGTAGCGGGTTAATTTCATTTGTATCCCGAAGAAAGGATAATCTTAATAGGAATAGAATGTCCATAATCGGTGGTTTCATGGGAATTTTAGGCAAATATGGTCTAATTCCGGGCAACCTCATGAGAATACATACTGCCATCTTCGGTCTCTTCCCGGGAATGAATAATACTCAGTCAGGAGATATATACCTCGGCACTCTGATGATTTTAGCATTTGTTTTTTCCTTTATGGTACTATTTTTCTGGCTCATTGCGGTGATTATAGAACTTTTCAGAAAGAAATCCTAATCCTGATTTTTGAAATAATCCATGAGATCATATTTCCATGGTTTTTTTCTTGGTTCCATTGTCATCTTTACGCTCTCACTTATGAATTCACCCATAAGATCAGAGCCGAGACATTCCAGAATATGATCAAGGCCATTTTGATTTTCCATTAAATATGTATGATACATTTCATCGCTAAGCATTATGGACGGGCCATAACCGGAAGTTGTGCTTCCATATCTGTCAAGTATGGTGCATTTAATATTAAAAAAATGTAAAGAGGAATTATAATCATATTTTATTTCATAACTGAGGCATACTGAAAAATCATTGTCCAGAATAGCGTTCTCAGGTCTCTGTTCTGAATCTTGATTTATGAGGAAACCTGTTATACTTAGGTTCTTTCCAAATATCCCTGTCAAAGCCATTTCTATCAATTCTTTGTGGATTCCCATATTGGTACATACAGCAACTCTAATGGGTTCCAGTCTTTTTCCATCCTGATCTATTTCTCCCCTTTCTATTCTTCTCGAACTGATGGGGAAAAAATCTTCACCTATTTCAAGATCAACCGGGATGATCTTCATCTCATTCAGTCCATTTTCAATCCTCTTTTTATTGATTATTTTTGCATTTTTTTCGGTCTCTCTTGATACCACAATTATTTCGTAATCGGGATTTATGGCAGAATCGCCTGTGTTATCACTCAGTTCCCTTATCTCATAATCTTCTCCAAGCTTGGAGAGAAATTCCTCTATTCTGTTTTTTCTTTCTTCAAATTTTGGAAAATTGTAATGTTTTGTTTTGGAAGCATATGCATCTGAGGTCAAACCTATTATTACGTGGTTTTTTGTTTGCATTGCAGTCCTCAAAAGAGATTTGTGGCCTTTATGAAGGTATCCAAATGATCCCGCCACAATTGTGATTTTACTGTTTTTCACGGTAACTATCCACCGTTTTTCTTATTCTTTTAATACCCTCCTCGATCTGCTCAAGGGTACCGAATGTGAAATTTAGTCTCATACTGCTTTTTTGGGTATTATTGGTGGTAAATGCCTGGCCACTCACATATGCGACCCCATTTTTAATTGCGTGTTCTCTCATCATTTTTGTGTCAATATCCCCATTTAACGTTGCCCATACGAACATTCCACCCTCCGGCTCAGACCATTTGGCAAGGCCATCCATATTTTCTTTAAGTGCATTAATCATCCTGTCTCTTTTAACCTTGTATATCTTTTTGTTCTCTTCAATCTGCTTATATATCACACCTCTCTTAACATACTCCAGTGCAACATATTGTGAGAACGAATTTGTTGCAAGATCAAGAGCCTGCTTTATGAGATTAAACTTTTCCATGACATCATCAGGTGCAACAGTATATCCAAGACGAAGTCCGGGCGTCATTACCTTGGAAAATGTACCAAGATATATCGTGTTTTCACCATTTTTCATGGATCTTATTGAGCTCACTGGCTTTCCGTAATATCTCAATTGACCATATGGATTGTCTTCAATCAGTGGTATGTTGTACGTTTCTGATATCTCGATCAATACCTTCCTTCTCTCCTCTGGCATGGTGTAGCCTGTAGGATTCTGGAACGTTGGTATAACATAAATGAACCTTGGTTTTCTTCCATCAGCCATAAGTTTTCTGATTTTTGTTTCAAGGCCATCTACGATCATACCATGATGATCCATCTCCATTCCTTCCATTCTCAGTCTGTTGGCCGAGAAGGCGGACACTGCTCCAACATATGTAGGTTCCTCAGTTATTACAGTATCTCCTGGATTCGCCAATACAACTCCCAGTTCATATAGCCCCTGTTGAGAACCTGAATTTATTATGATATTTTTCGAATTTGTCTGGATACCCTCTGTTTTCCTAAGCATATCTGCAATAACTTCCCTTGCTCCATCGTTCCCGAGCGTGTTACCGTATTGAAGTGCCAGATCTGCATAATTTTCCATAACATAATCCATTATTTCCTCCAGATCATGCTTCGGGAAAGTCTCAGGACTTGGCATTCCTCCACCAAGGGATATCAGACCAGGGGTCGAAGCCATCTTATTAAGTTCTCTTATTTCAGATGGTTTCATCCCCATTACACATTCTGAAAAATTAAATTTCATAACCCATAAATTACAGTTTAAAAATAAACATATGCATCATTATATAGGTCTTAACATACATGGTGTATCGAATCTTAAGTAATCATAATGGAATCTTATTTTATTGAAGATTAGGTAAAATTGTCTTACATTTTTTGCCGAAAGGAAAACTATTATAATTGAGTAAAAAATCGTGAGGCATGATTTCTAGCCGGTTTATATGGAAGGTAAGTGTAGTGGGTACCTCTGGATCCGGCAAAAGTTCTTTGATTTCCAGAATTGTTTACGATAGTGATAATGGGGGAATTGGCAACAGGGGTCTATTGAGGAAGAAAATTAATATAACCTATGATGGGAAACCTGTTGAAAGCGAATTCATAATACAGGAGATCGATGGCTTTATTGAAAATGAGAAAATCATGTCAGGGTCTAGTGCAATAATAATAGTGACAGATGTGACCAGAGAGCTTAATGAGCGAGAAATACAGAAATTCATTAAATTTATTTCAATTCTTGAAAGGAAGCCTCTAATGGTAATCGCAGCCACTAAAATTGATAGAAAATATGAAGCAGTTACGTGGCAGGAGGATCTTGATCCAATTTCAAAAACCTATAAGGTTCCTGTCTATATGGTATCTGCAAGGATGCCAGAAACAGTAAAGAAGATGACAGAAGATATAGCCACTAAGCTTCTGGACAGGAAAAATGGAAAATTCTAACATTCAGTCAATTGCCATATGCGAAAAAACTGTATTTCATATAAGCAATGGGAAAAGTCCATTATACCTGCACAATAAATATTCGGTCGGAAGGGTAGATAAAAAGACGCTTTTTCTTAAGCCATACGAAGCCATTTACCTTTACCTCCGAAATAGAATAAAGCCCCTCAACGGAATGCTCAAAGATGAAATTTCAGTAATCTCGGCATTAATCCAAGAAAATGATATCCATAAACTTAAGGTTTACCTTGAACTAAAGGATGAAGGGACAAAAATTGCTATTGAATCTGATTATTTCAACGTGGTTCGCAAAAATGAAAAACAATCTGTCCGGAGGAAAGTGGTACCAGTAAGGGAAAACGAAAGAATTTCATTCCAATGGTTGAAAGAAATGGCCGGAGCCAATGTTGCTTCTGTGGATGACGATGGCGATATAACATATTACACTGTTCATGCTGCCAATCTGCAAGGTAAAAATTCCATGGATCTATGGATAGTTCAGGAAAACAAGGATGATTATGTTATGGGCATTGGAAATAGGGGACTGGGAAAGAAGGATAAGCTCCCGTCATGGATGGGTGATGCCTTGGGGGATGTAACATTTCTCTCCGAACAGGAATTTTCAATTCTCACAAATAGAGTCAGGAACGATCCTGTTACTCAGATATACGGAGATCTAATTAAGAGGGGAATGATTGTTAAAACTGGTTTCAAGTACGGATGCACATTTAGGGCTTACGAAGAAAGCCTGGAAGATCACTCTGAATATTTGATACATATAACTGAAAATATGATGGAATGGTATGAAATTAGCAGGGCAGTAAGAGTTGCAGCAGCCGTTAGAAAAAGGATGGTTTTCTCGTCAATAATAGATAAGGAACCAATTTACGTTGAAATCAAAAGAATAAAAAATATAGGGGAATTTAACTCATCAAATCATATCTGAGATTCAAAGTCCTCTATGGTATACTTGAAATCTTCATAATTTTGTATCTGGCCTCTGTTCTTAAGGATCTCCCTTGCAAGTATCCAGTATACCAGTGCGAGCGATCTTCTTCCTTTATTGTTGCTCGGAATTATAAGATCGACAAAATCCGTTTTATTATTGGCATCACAGAGTGCAATTATGGGTACACCGACATTTTTTGCCTCTTTCATGACCTGTGTATCTGCCAGGGGATCTGTTACCACTATGGCTTTTGTCTCAGTGAAGGTTGGCAACTGATGATTCGTCAAGGTCCCGGGTATGAATCTTCCAACAATCGCCTTTGATCCAATTACTTCAGAAAACTTTGTAACCGGTCTAAATGCGTACTGCCTCTGTGCTACAACAAGAATTTGCTCTGGTGGTACTCTAGCCAGCATTCTTCCTGCTGTTCTGAGCATTGAATCGGTTGCGTTTATATCCAGGAGATACAGTCCGTCATTTCTGATTTTAAATATGTATTTGACCATATCATGGGTTTTTACTTGAGTACCGATATGAACACCAGATTTCTGATATTCCTCCTCTGCAATTAGTAGTTCATTCGCCATTTTATTTCATCTCTTTTTTTACTCCTAAGGTCTATGCTCATTCTTTTTAAATATATATTAATTTCACTTCTTACTCCCATTCAATCGTCCCGGGAGGTTTGTGGGTAACATCATATACCACCCTGTTGACGCCTTCGATTTCGTTGCTTATTCTTACGGACATTTCTTCAATAACATCCCAATCTATTCTGGAGAATGTTGCCGTCATTGCATCCAGTGAATTGACAGCTCTAATGGCTATTGTATCTCCATAGGATCTTTTGTCTCCGTGGACTCCAGTGGTCTTTACAGGAACATAAATGGCAAAATACTGCCACGGTCTGTCTTCCTTAGAATATTTGCTTTCCACTGTTTCCTCAACTATCTTTGTGGCTCTTCTCAGCCTATCCAGTCTTTCTTCAGTAACTTCCCCTACTATTCTCACTGCCAGACCAGGTCCTGGAAATGGCTGCAGATACTCGTCGAGGCCTATCTCCTTACTAAGCTGTCTAACCTCATCCTTGTAAAGGTCCCTAAGGGGTTCAATCAGCTTCAAATTCATATTTTCGGGGAGACCTCCAACATTATGGTGGCTTTTAATGGAATCCCTATTCTTTCCGCCACTTTCAATCCAATCTGGAGCAATGGTTCCCTGCAGTAAGTACTGGGCACCGCTTTTTTTGGCGATCTCCTCAAACTCCCTTACAAATGTTTCTCCAATAATTTTTCTCTTCCTTTCGGGGTCTGTTACGCCTGCAAGATTTTGAATGAACCTTTTAGAGGCATCAACTATTTCACCATTTATGTGAAAATCTGAAAAAAGTTTCTCAACCCTTTCCTTTTCACCTATTCTCAAAAGGCCAGTATCGATAAATATAGTTTTTACATCTTCGCCTGCAACCATTGCACTTACGGCAGCAAGTACAGAACTATCAGTCCCACCGGAGCAGGCCAGTATGCCCTTTCCCTTTAAATTTTCCTTGATGTTCCTTAGAACATCATCCATCATCTGAGATGCCATTACACTTCAGGTTTTCATTATTGCTGCAAGAAATATAAGCAATCCTATTACAAGACCTATAATGGCCGCAATCAGATAAAACAGGGCACCAAGAATGACTTCATTTACCAGACTCAGTTTAAACACATAATCAGAAAGATAGTATGTTATGAAGCCTATAATCAGTCCTCCAACGATCATTCCACCTCCGACTGCTCTTGTCTTGGATTTTCCAAAATAGGCCGTTAATATTCCAAGAACAAAGAGAGCTAGGGCTACTATACCAATTATTGTAAGAAAGAAAATATCCAGATTCCACGTAGGATACCAAGGTATAATGTTACTCATTTGCATCACAACTTTATGCCAGCAAGTGTTTTCGTGTCTATAACACCATCGATTTTTCTTATCTGTTCGATGACAACTTTCCCAAGTTCACTAAAGTCCTGGGCGTCTATTTTGACTATGAGATCATACTCTCCAAATAGGGGATGTATCTCTACCACGTAGTTTATCTTGGATATTTTATTGTATACTTCCTGTTCCTTACCAGGAACGGTGCTCACTAAAACGAACGCTATTGACATAATATCACCGCACTCTAAATGTCAATTGATTAATAAATTTTTCAACTGATTATGAACTGTTTTATTCATATTTGCGAAATTTCTTCAATTTTAACCATGGTCTGTTCTCCGGTCTTTAAGTCCCTGAGGGTACAACTTTTCTCTTCAATCTCCTTATTTCCGATTATTATAACATGGGTAAAATCAAGGTTGGATGCAGTTTTTAGGGCATTTGAAAGATTTTTCCCTCCGTTGTGTATAACGCATTGAATTCCATTTTTTCGCATATTGAAACTGAGCCTTATGGATTCCTTGTATCCCTCATTACCTATTCCAACGATGTAATATCTTTTCTTTTTATTTTCCAGTTTCCAAAGATCTAATTCTCTCATCAGATTTTCCAGTACTGCATCCCCCATGCCGAATCCTACTGCCGGTATTTCATTTCCTGAAAATAGTGCACTTAAATTATCGTATCTTCCACCTCCAAAGATTGATCTGAATTTTCCCTTAACGTCAAAGCCCTCAAATACTATACCGGTGTAGTATGCTAAGCCTCTTACTGTGGAAGGATTGAAAGTAATGTTTTGAAAACCGTTATCCTGAAGAATATTACCAGTTTCCTTAATTCTATTTATAAAGTTACTTATTTCTGACAAATCAAAAAATTCTCCAATGCCGTTCTCAATCTCATTTACATCGTATTTTCTTCCCAGGAAGCTATAAATGTGCTCGGCATTATCTCTCCCCATTCCGTTTTTGTCTAACCTGTGGATAATTTCATCCTTCTCGGCCTTGTGAAATCTATCAATTATGCCCATATCTGAAATTATATTTTTAGAACCAGACATTATTAGTATCTTTTCCATCAGTTTTCTCTCATTAATTCTTACCTCATAGTGACCCCTAAGTCCGAGGGAATCAAGTATGGTGCATGCAAGACCTATTATATCCGCATCAGCAACCGCAGAATCGTCCCCAAAAATGTCTGCATTCATCTGCATATGTTCTCTGGTTCTCCCGGATTGAGGCTCTTCATATCTCCATAATTTTGGTATATTGTACCACCTTACCGGTTTCGGAAGATCCTTTCTGGAAACAAGCATCCTCACCGTTGAGGGTGTTGCCTCTGGAATTAATGTAACATCACGATTTCCCCTGTCTTTGAAACTGTATGTCTGGGAAAGAATCTCATCACCTGATTTTATTCTGAACATTTCCAGAAGTTCAAGACTTGGGTAATCAATAGGTCTGAATCCGAAAATTTTTGCCTTTTCTCGCATTATATTAAACATGTGTTCTCTTATTTCCATTTCCTCTGGATAGAAATCACGGAAACCTTTGAGTCGTTCAATCATAGCTTATCCTTAAGGTGATAGTTAAAAATACTTAATAAGGATTAAATGATTTGATTAGAATGGGAATAACAGAAGAACAAATCAAAAGTCACGGTCTTAAAGTGACACCACAGAGGGTAAAGATACTCGAATATATTAAGCAGAGGGATGGAGAACATTTTTCTGCAGAGAATATACATGAGTATGTGAAAAAGGAAAACCCAAATATTCCAGCAGCTACTGTTTACAATATACTCAAGGTATTTACAGAGAGAGGCCTTATCAATTCCTTTGAGGTAAACGGAAGGGCAATGTATGAGGGACGTGTGGAGCCTCACATCAACTTTTATTGTCAATCATGTGGAAAAATAACCGATTCTGAGATTCACGGAGATATCAGGAACATAGAGGCTGAGGTAAAGGGGAAGGTTATATCATCAGTGCTTCTTGTTAAGGGCATATGTGAGGAATGTCTCAAGTCTGAGAAAGAAAACGGTATTCTTCAAGAAATCTAATATTTTCACTGACGTCATGCACCCTCAAAATTTCAATTCCCTTTGATTCGAGATAGAGGCTTATTGCGAGGGTTTCCGGCAACCTATCCTCGATTTTAGACCCAGTCAAGTAGCCTGTAAATCGCTTTCTGGAATGGCCAATCAATCTTGGGAATCCAAAGGAAAACACGTTGATGTTTTTTATCAAGAAATAATCATGATGAGCATTTTTCGAAAAACCAAGGCCAGGATCTATTATAATGTCGTCAGGTTTCATTCCTATCTCCTCCAGTTTTCTTAATTTTTCAATGAAAAACTTGGCAATTTCCCCTGGAAGGTCGTCATAGCTTTCATTTTCTGTCATCCTGTTTACGTCACCCTTTAGGTGCATAAGAACATATTTAAGTTTATTCTCTACTGCGATTTCCGGGATCCTTTCATCCTTTAGACCTGAAACGTCATTGACCACATCAATGTAGGGCAAGACCGCACGAATAACTTCATGGTGCCTTGAGTCAAGTGAAATCATTCCCTTAAATTTGTTTCTTATTTCGGGCAGTTGAGTTATGAGCCTCTTTATTTCAATTTCAGGATCTATTTCAATTGATCCAGGCCTGGTGCTCTCTCCACCCACATCTATAATATCTGCCCCAGAATCAATGATTTGATCCGGGCTTTTATCCATAAACCTGGATCCACTATAGAATGAATCTGGTGTCAAATTTAATATTCCCATTATTTTGGCTTTTTTAATGCGGTCAATCAAGAGTTGATTTCTGATACCAGTGCTCATAAAGGAAGCATATCTGCCGAGACCCATTGAATTAAGGAGTTCTTCCATATCTCTCTTATTCAGAATTTCTCTTTTAACTTGGTAAATCTGGTTGTCTATTGAAATTGATTTATCAGTTTTTTCCTTGATTTTATAGTAAGTATTAATGACATAATATCCGGCGTCATTCATATATGCAGGATAAAAAAAAGACACGTCTGAATCCATGAATTGTGATGTGATGAGTATATAAATCAATAACGTTAATAGGTCAGTTGTAATATGTTATATCTGCCGATCATAGAGTGTATATATGTCAGACGATAATAATGATATTAGGGATAAACGGGTCAGAAATTATACAAAGATTGACGAGCTGTCGCAAGCAATAAGCAAGGGTTTAAGTTTACAAAACAAAAAGATGGTCTATGAAGAATCAATGGCAGCTGCTGAGCATCTTATTAATTTCTTTGGTTATAGTGATAGGGTTATAGACAATATGCTGGAGCCAGAGGATAGAGACGCTTTTTACACAATGGAAGACATAGGTGTATTGAGGACAGAGCGAGAGGAGACAACACTTTTCGATGGAAGGGAGTGGAGGATTCATTATTGGATATTGAATATCTCAAAAATTATATCTCTGGCCCAGATGCAATCCAATTATATGGATATGGGAGAAGAACAGGATTTTTCAGTCTACGAAGAAATACCAGATGAATATTGGACCTTAAACTGAGTTGATTACATGCATATTGCAGTTCTAGACAAGGAAAAGTGCCATCCTAAAAAGTGCAATCATGAGTGCCAGGCCTATTGTCCACCTGTCCGTTCAGGAACTCCAACAATAGAGTTCAATCAAGGGGAGGACATTTATCCTCTCATTACTGAAAATTTATGCATTGGATGCGGAATTTGTGTTAACAGATGCCCATTTGGGGCTATCAAGATAGTAACTGTTCCAGATGAACTTAACAAGGACATAGTGCATCAATACAGCGAAAATGGATTTAGGCTCTATTCCATTCCAGTTCCGGCAAAGGGTATAACAGCAATATTGGGTCCCAATGGGATGGGTAAAACCACAACCATGAATATATTAAGTGGAATAACTGTACCAAATTTCGGAAGGTTTAATGAAGAATCAAGGAGAGACCTTGTAATTGAGAAATATTCCAACAGTATCCTTGGGGATTATTTCAGAGACGTTTATGACGGAAGAAAAAAAGTTGTTCTAAAAAGTCAATTTGTCGATCAGATTCCGAGAATTGCGAAGGGAAAAATAAGGGACCTACTTGTAAAGTCAGATCAAAACGGAAATATGGATGCGGTTATAAACGACCTTGCAATGGAAAACTCTCTTGACAAGGACGTCAAGAGTGCATCAGGCGGAGAACTGCAGAAGCTGGCTGTGGCCGTGGCTCTACTTAAGGATGGAGATATCCTCCTGATTGATGAAGTGTCCTCATATTTGGATATATCGGAGAGACTCAGAGTTGCCAGAATCTTGAGGGAAAATGCAGACAGGGGAAAGACGGTTTTTGTTGTGGAACACGATCTTGCAATACTTGATTGGATTTCCGATCAGATACATCTTGTCTATGGTTTCCCTGGTGTATATGGTGTTATAGTTCAGCAGAAATCTCCAAATAAGGCAATAAATCAGTTCCTTGAGGGCTACCTCAAAGAAGAAAATGTCAGAATAAGAAAGGAGAAGATTAAATTTGAACAAAAGGGGGCAAGCAGAAGAACTGTAACTCCCAATCTGGTGGAGTGGTCAAATATTTCCAAGAAACTGGGCGACTTTACACTTAAGGCTCCAAAGGGAAACCTCGAAATAGGCTCTGTAACAGGAGTTCTTGGAAGAAATGCACTTGGAAAATCCTCATTTACCAAAATACTCGCGGGGGCAATGGAGTCTGACGATGGTTATGTTGAGCCAAAGGTAAAAATAGCATACAAGCCGCAATACATCTCAACGGAGTTTGAAGGTACTTGTGAGGATCTACTATACAGGTCAATCAAAGAAAATATGAGTGATATATTTGTTAAGAACGAGATATTTAGGCCACTTGATATCGATCCCTTAATGGAGAAGGACGTGCAGAGCCTTTCAGGGGGTGAATTGCAGAGGCTTTCAATTGCAATTACACTTGCCACAGAAGCAGATCTTTATCTTCTCGATGAGCCCTCCGCTAATCTGGACAGTTCCACAAGAATGGAGGTTGGTAAGGTAATAAGGAGAACCATGGAGAACCGGAAGAAAACAGCTATGATAGTTGATCACGACATATATTTCATAGACATAATTTCTGATTTTCTAATGGTATTTCTTGGACAGCCTGGAAGGGAGGGGACTGCATATGGTCCTATGACAATGCGTGAGGGAATGAATCTCTTCTTAAAAGAGGCTGGAGTTACATTCAGACGGGATCATAACACAGGCCGACCAAGGATAAATAAACCTGGAAGTAGCATGGATAGGGAACAGATAAACAAAGGGGAATATTATTACTCAGATTAGGTGATTTGCTGACAGAAGAAAAAATTACAATGGAACTGCTTCACAGGGAAGGACTGGCAAGAATAGGCCGTTTTAAAACTCCTCATGGATACGTGGATACACCAAACATAATGCCGGTGATAAACCCAAATATCCGCACACTGCCCATAGAGACCATGAAAAGAATGGGTATGCAGTGTATCATTACGAATAGCTACATAATACGAAGAAATGCTGAATTAAGGGAAAGGGCATTAAAAGACGGACTTCACTCCCTGGTTGGATTTGACGGCCCTATAATGACCGACTCAGGAACTTTTCAGAGTTATGTATACGGAGATGTGGAATTTCAAAATGCTGACACAGTGAAATTCCAAATTGATATTGGGAGCGATATTTCAACAATTCTTGATATTTTCTCGACACCAGATAATACCTTGGAAGAGGCGTCATATGCCGTGGAGGAAACAAAAAGAAGAATGGAAGAGGTTGAGGCATTCAGTTATGAATATAATGTTGCAGGGCCAATACAGGGTTCTGTATATCCTGATCTCAGGGCAAAAAGCGCAAGAATGATGTCTCAAACTTCTGCATCCTATCTTCCAATTGGGGGGGTAGTTCCACTGCTTGAGCAGTACAGATACAGTGACCTTGTGGACATAATAATCACGTCCAAGCTTAACTCCACTTTCTCAAAGCCAGTACACCTCTTTGGGGGAGGGCATCCAATGTTCATGGGAATGGCAGTCCTCCTTGGTGTAGATATGTTTGATTCAGCCTCATACGTTAAATATGCACGGGATGACAGAATGCTTTTTCCTGAAGGGACAAGAGATCTGAAGGAATTAATGGAGATTCCAATATGGTCTCCACTTTACAGTAGGTATAATGCTTCGGAACTGAAGTCGCTTGATGATGAAGAGAGGAAGAGGGTGCTGGCAGAGCATAATTTATTTACAATTTACATGGAACTGGGAGAAATAAGGGAAAGAATAAGGGAGCAAACTCTGTGGCAGTATGTGGAGGGTAAGGCCAGAAGCCATCCAGCCCTTATGCAGGCATTTAGAAGAATTTTAGATTATTCGGAAATGATGAATCCCTATACGGAATTATATAGAAAATCCCCTTTTTTCTATTTTGATGATCTTTCCGCCAGAACTCCATACGGCTACAGGATCCGTAACATGAGTAAGTCGCGAGATAATTGCGTTGAAATTCCCAAAAAATACTGTCTTCCCGCAGGTCTGGATCAGAGTTTCATAAGGGATATTTATGAAAAATCCACAGACAATTTTTCATTTCCATTTGGAGATTTAATGGTACCGGCAGAGATGGAGGAATCATATCCTATCCAGCAGTCCATAATTATCAACAGATTACCTGAGTCTTACCGGGGCACGAAAATAGAAATCCAGGATGATGTAAAACAGAAGAGATACTTCCCCCTGGAAAAGATCAGGTTCCTGGCGGATCTGCAATTCGGAACAGGTTCAGGAAAGGCCCTATTTGTTGATGATATTAAGATAGATATTTCGAAGAAAACCGGAAGGATAAGGACAATAAGACGGGGTGAGAAAATAATTGCAACCATGAGGGCCCACGATGGATATCTTGCCCTTACAATGGATGGTGGAGAGGTTATCAGGCAATTTCACCGTGGAATTAAGAACAGAGTCAGGGTAACGGAAGAGAGTGCAAAATTTAACTCCGTGGGAAAATCCGTTTTTTATCAGTTTATTTTAGAATGTGATGAAGAAATTGTGCCTTATAATGATGTCCTTGTTGTCGATCCGGAGGATCATCTTGTGGCTGTGGGTCGAGCTCTTGCATCAGGAAAGGAAATGGGACAATATAAAAAGGGGATAGCTGTTACGATCAATCACCATAGGAAGGATACTTCCTAGACTTTCTCCTCTGCAAATACTGGTCATACACTGTCCAGAACATTGCGGTAACCATTAAGGCTCCCCCGGCTATTGTATAATAACTGAGGGGGATTCCAGTTATAATTACTGAAAATATTGCTGCAAACACAGGCTCAGATACCATTATTATCCCAGCTTTTTCCGGCTTTACATACACCAGTGCCTTGTTGACGAGAAAATAGGCTATTACTCCCGCAAAAATTGCGGTGAAAAGAACGCTAAAAATAACCATGGGTACCTGTAAATTTGCGTAGACCGGAAAGGAAGGTATCATAAGGGATGAGAAAAGGAATACGGCAAGCATCTGATAGAATGTAAATTTCACCATTTCTATGTTGTTGTGTTTGGCCACATATATCATCTGAAGTGCGTATCCAACTGCGCAGATCAATGTCAGAATATCTCCAAATTGAACAGCGGCATTATTCAGCTGCCCTCCGGTAATTATAACAAGACCCGCAACTGCTATTATTACTGCAAACCAGTCTGCTTTGGCAACCTTCATTCGAAGAAATAGGAATGAAATAATCGGGACAAGAACAACATAGAGGCCTGTTATAAGACCAGAAATTGCAGGAGTTGTATAATAAAGGCCCACGGTCTGAAAATAATATCCCATAAAGAGGAAAAATCCCGCAGTTATCCCTTCACGAAAGCCAGAGAAATTGTATGGTCTGGGGATGAATGGAATCATGATCAGGGCCGAAATTCCAAACCTCACGGATAGAAATATTACGGGCGACATATATTCAAGAGACACTTTAATGAGTGGGAAAGTAACGCCCCAGGAAAGGGTAGATATAATGATCAAAAATGAATATTTTATGTCATTCTCCAACTTTATCCCTCATGGGGATGAGAACGTGCCTCAGGATACCTGGACTTCTCATCAGAACATTAAGGACCACCCTTGAAGGGTAGTCTATATCACCAAGATTGTTTATTATTTCTGTAATTTTAGGATTTCCCAGTCTTCTTCCAAGCTCTACAAAGGATCTATCGCTTATTTTTGCGAACATTTTCTGTATCCTCAAGTCCCTTTTCAATTCCTTTCCAATCTCCCTTTTCCACATTACCTCATACACTTTGAGAAAAGACTGCGAAAAATCACTATGATCGTATGCACCTGTTAGTGCTTCTGCTGCCTTTTGGCCGGAGATCATTCCTGTATAGATACCACCACCACTGAGTGGTTTCACTATACCTCCTGCATCCCCTACAAGAAGCACTCGATTTCCGTATGTTTTTTTGAGTGTGCTTATGGGTATAGGGCCACCTGTTATGGTGATCTTTGAAGGGTTGCCCATCCTGGAATTAATATTTATAAATTTCTCCCTCGAAAGTCCAAATCCAGCAGTTCCTATTCTTGCCAGATCTCCCGCAGGTGTTGCCCATCCAAAAAATCCTCTGGAAAAGGATGAACCAAGATAGACATTTACGGAATCCTGATCATCCATCATTTTGGCACCATCGATCTGATATGCAGAGATCATTCTTTCAATTCTCATTCCTGGGAACAGTATTTTTCTGGTTATACTATTTGCTCCATCTGCTCCAATAATTGCCATGGCATCTTCCTCCCTAAGATTACCACCTTCTCTGAATTTTATCCTGACTTTATCATTATTTACATTTACATCAATCATCCTGCTCTTCAATTTAAGTTCAGTTCCAGCGCCAGTGGCGAGTCCGGACAAATCCTGATCAAATCTATCTCTCTCGAGAACGTAACTTTCCTCATCCTTTCTTATGTGTATGCTGTTATCGTCAGGGAAAACGATGTGGGCACCGTGCACCCTGTTAATAACCGATTTGGTACGGCTCATTTCTATGACCCTTCTAGATACGAGGCCAGTGCATTCCACGGGTTTGCCAACAGCTTCATGTTCCTCCAGCTGCATAACCTTGAATCCCTTGAGGCTCAGATTATATGCCGCAAATGAACCTGCAGGCCCGGCTCCATTAATTATAAAATCATACACAGAGTCACCTCAGAAGAAGCTGTCCAGAGTACTTGTTTCCCTATTGTCTCCTGTTTTTTTCTGTGTCTTTTTCACTGATGCAAGATTTAAGGGTGTACCGAGGCTTTCCAGTACTCTGTTTACCGTTTCCTCAACCCTGCGGGCATAATAGTTCCAATCAGGTTCATACTTAAACTCTTCTCCGTCAATATATGGTTCGACCTCCTGCGGTGTTCTGGAGCTGTCTGTTACTATCCAAGAGACCTTCATTCCAGGGATGAATCTTTCGCCACGCTCCTGTAGTTTCCTTGCAGCCCTTACATTTGCAAGAGAATCGGCATTTGCATAGGAATCTTCATCCTTTACTGATCTTGATATTACCAGTTTTTCAACACCTAGTGTCCTGTCACCCCTCAGGAGTCTCTTCACAATATCTTCCGAGTATTCTCTTGCCCCCTCTATATTTCTTTTCATTAAGAAATCAAATACTGTTTGAAGTGCCTCACTTTGAAGATCGAAGGAATCTGTTCGTCTTACCTCATATCCACGCACCAGCATCTGTCCTTTGTCCTGTTCAGGATACACTATTGTTCCAACATATCTCTTCTTGGCACCATGGGAAAAAAAAGGGTCCATTATTTTTTCAAATTCTATTGTGACCTGAAGTTCCTTTGAAATCTGTTCCGAAAGTTTTTTTCCTAAATCTATTGCTTCATTCACACTTTTCTTTTTAGATTCAATAAAAACACTATCGGTATCACCATATATGACACGATAACCATTCTTTTTTAGGTCTTCTATAAGTTTCATTATCGTCTCCCTTGCAAAAGCAGTAACTGAAGCTCCAAGTTCAGGGTTTGTGAACCTGTAAAATGCTGATGCCAGGACTCCATAAAAGGTGTTCATCAGAATTTTCAGGGCATTCTGAACTCCGTCCAGATAGGCCTTTTGTTCCCCTGAGGAACTTTTCATTGCTCTCTTTACTTCATCCCTTCTGTCCATAAGGCTTTTTAACAATTCAGGGACAATACCTCTCTTTACAGATGGGTCAAGAAATCTTGCTCCAGTTGGTGAAACAATACTCCCCTGCAGACTTAGTGTAGAGAAGCATATATTGTATTTCATAATCATTGAGGGATACATGCTTTTAAAGTCAAGGACTATAACCATATCGTAAAGCCCGGCTCCAATGGATTCCACATGTCCACCTTCGATGGCCTTATCCTTCAAATTGGATGAGGATGTCATTGGAACTGCTATTCCTCTCCTGTCTGCAAGTCGTATAAGTAAGGAGTCAACGTAATTGCTTGTTCCTCCATTTGTTGTATCTTCAAGAGGTAGCTTTGTCACAGTGGACATGAACATATTTCTCTCGACCACTCGCATCTTTTCCATTATCTGCCTTGTTAGATCTGCATCCTTGATACAGTAATCAATAACCTCTTGCGGCCTATTTTCGTATTCCTCCACGATCCTCAGTCTGTCCACATCGTCCTTGCCTTCTCCCAGCAATTCCTGTGCTACAAAATTAAGTGTTTCATGTTTTGGATGAAGATATTTCTTAACATTCCACCATACATCGCTTATGATCCTGCCTTTTGTCCTCCAGAACTGTCCATTCACCCTTCTTGCCTTGCTTCTATCCCTGCCAATGTCCAGAGTAAGGTTATACCTTGACATTCTGTATTCTATTACTGGCAGATCATATCCGTCTATGTTGTAACCTATCAATATGTCGGGATCAACAGTGTATATCAGTTGATTAAAATTCCTGAGTACCTCTTCCTCCGAGCCTGTAAGACATCCCTTTTCCAGCTCCCCGTTCTTTCCATTTGAAATGGAATAGCCTATGATAAGTATTCTTCCATATTCCTCGTTATTTTGAGGTGGAAATGCATTTTCAATATCAAAACTTAAAATCCTTACAGGAGGATTGAAATCTTCAACATTTTTTATTCCATCCCAGGAGGTTTCAATGGTTATATCCGTTGAATATTTTGGCTTTTCAACAGGTGTTCCTTCCACCTCTATGCAGGAGCCAAGATCGTGGTCGTATATGAATCTGTGATGGAATGGTATGTCAGCAGCTGCAATTCTTGAAACAAAGAGTTTTCTTATCTCAGGAACCTTGTATGGGTGAGTAATATAAATTCTTTCAATATTACGATCCTGTCCATCATACCAGAGTTTCTTGCTCTCCATTCTTTTGAATTCAGGATTATTTTTTATTCCTCTAATCTCGGCATCGGTGGGTTCAATCACATCAAAGTATGGATCAAAACCTCCACATAAAACCGTCACAGACCTTCCATCTTCCATTCGTCCAAATAACTCCACTCTTATATCGTCCAGACGGTATGAGGCAGCAATAATCCTCATCTTTATTCGCATTGCCTTTACATGTTATTCAGGATTTAAATCTATTCCATTTCTTAGGGTTATTATCTTTCTTAGTAACAGAACTTTTATTTCTATATTTGTAATATCCAGTCAGTTCAGGGGAGCTGAAAGGCTGAGAGGATCCGTTGGATCGACCCTTTGAACCTGATCCGGGTAATGCCGGCGGAGGGATAAGATGGTAGAATACTCGTTATTTTGGATTACAGAAAGGCCTGCTAAATGTGTAATATTTTCTAAGGAGGTTTCAACATGGCTATAAACAAAGGTAGCCTCTTTATTTCAACGTCCCTTTCTTTTGCTTTTTGGGGTGTCATTGCCACATTGGGGCCACTGGCAGCATCGGGGTCCATAATTGGTGGGCTAAATCATCAGTATAAGGTATTTTTCCTCCTCTTAGGCCCTATAACAGTTCCTGCCGGAAATGTCATTATGGGGATTCTGGCAGATTTATTTGGCCGAAAAAAAATATTCACATTTACAATGTTTCTCTATACCATAGGGATTATAATTATAAGTATAAGCTACAATGTAATTTTCCTGACAATTGGGTTGATACTTGCGGAATTTGGGGTAGGAGGAGAGGAACCATCTTCACTTTCCCTCATATCCGAGGAGACAAGTACAAAAAGGAGGCCCATATGGCTCACCATCATAACCAACTTCAACAATATAGGAAGTGCCCTGACAGCAGGATTATTTTTCATTGTAAACAACAATATTGAGGACAGGATAATTCTCCTGGCATCATCTCTTGTGGTTATTTTCTCTATTCTGATAGTAAGGGGGAGAATACAGGAATCTCCAATATGGAGCAAAAGGGAAGGAAGGACTGTAGAAGGAGAAGTTCCCGCATCAACGTACGATTTCTCCACTGAAAGCGATATGAACATAGAAAAGGATCAGATAGAATACGCCGAAGGAAACAGGATTAAACCTAACTTCCTTTTTTCTTACATATTCTTAGGTGTAATAGGAATTTCCCAGTATCTAACCTTTGGACTCATGGCATACGTGATTGCTCCAGTAGAATTCCCCAGTACTTCCGAAGATGATCTCATAATACTTGTAGCTTTGATAGGTGCATCAGTTGCAGGCTTTTTTGCTGCACCACTCGTATCCGGGAGAAGAAAGGACTATACTTTATACTCATTTACTTTAGGTACCCTTACAATGGTAGTCATTATAGCACTTTTACCATATTTAGAAAATATGCTAGTATTTCTTCCATTGCTTTTCGCGAACATGTTCATGAGTGAATTTGCATGGGCTTCCAGGTCAGTCTTGGAACCTGAGCTTTTCAAGACAAGTTACAGATCAAGTTCAATTGGTCTTGTACGATTATGGCCCATGGTTGCCTACCCTATATTTACCTATCTTACTTCATCAATGAATCTATTGAACTTCCTAGTGGTCAATTTGGGTCTCTGGGGGGCCGGTCTATTCTTTTCAGTAATTTGGTACATTTACGGGGTTGAAACTTACAATGCTTCAATAGACTATTAATTCATTCAAATTTTTCATAGAAATTCGTGAAATTTATTAAAATGGTCTCACAAATTTGCTTCATTGAGAAGTTTATAATTTGATCTAAGATCCTTAAAGACTGATTTCAACCCGCTCTCTATTTCTATGATTATTTATGCATTCTGCTGGAGAGATAACCAAATACTGCATCTATTTTTTATCTATCCTTATTCCGTTGAAGGGATATTTATGAAGTTACATGTAACTCTTCATATCCAAAAGATCTTCTAAACTCTAAATACTCTGTGTTAGGCATAAAAGAGAAAAATTAAATATTTCCGCTTTTGAATATATGCAAAAATATGAATCGAAATGGAATGGAGAAATACAATTTTATTTCAAAAAAGGAAAAATGATTATCCTACCAGTTTAAATAAATTATGTTTGTATTATATTTGTTAGATTATGCCTTGCTATCCCATAGCTATTTACTGAATTACTTATATTCTGAGTCCCCGTTTAATTCTGCTAATTTGTTTAATATAATTTTTATTAATTATTATTTGATACAAATCAATTTTATCTTTAAATCAATACGCTTCACTATTTTTGTAAATGTTTGAAAATAACTTTTTTTATGTTATCGCTATTGGTTATATGGCAGTTGAACAAGGGGATATCTCTGTAAATATGTCATTAATGAATATCACATATTAAAATAGGTTGAAATTAAGAAATAAACGCTCAGAAGAACCTATGTTTCCTCAAAGAATCTAAATAAATATTAAACACTGTTTCAGGTTTATTCGAATTCAGTCAAATATATATCTATGGAATCGATGGAATTATTATAATACGAATAATGTGATAAGGCTGATGAGAAAAAATGGCACCTATGGTTGATATTGTGGACAGATACGAGAGATTTAGGAGAAATGTTTTGAATTTGCAGGCATCAGAAAACTTTATCTGCTCCCATGTAAGAATGGCATTGGGATCAGATCTTGCAGCTCGTTATTCTCACATAATGCCAGATGGTCACAACGCTTATGGCGGAACAGAGAAGATCGAGGAAATATACAGTGAGGCTGAAACATCTGTTAAGAATCTTTTTCATTCAAAATTTGCTGAAATCAGACCTACCGGTGGCCATATCGCAGCTGAAATATCAATTCTTTCTGTAGTTAAGAAAGGGGGAATTATAATGGCAATACCAGAGGAATTTGGGGGTTATACGGGATATATGCAGGCTTATATTCCAGACATGTTTTCAATAAAATATGAGCCAATTCCATACAATGAGGAAACTCAGGAGATTTTGTACGACGATTTCGAGAAAAAAACTAAGGAACTCAAACCTCAGGCTATCATACTTGGACAGTCATTTTGTGTTCGTCACTACGATCTGAAAAGAATAAGAGAAATTGCTGATTCCATAGATGCAAAGGTTCTGTATGACGGTTCCCATCCAATGGGTCTGATTGCCGGAAAAAAATTTCAGGCAGATGCCCTTCAATATTCCCATATACTTTACGGTTCAACTCATAAAACATTTTTTGGTCCACAGGGTGGAATTATATTGACAAACGATGAGGAACTATATTCCAAGATAGAAGAAAATACTGTGTGGAAAACATTTGATAACTATCATCCAAATCACGTGGCTGCTCTCGGTATAGCTGCTCAGGATCTTCTACAATTTGGTGAATCATACGCCTCATGGGTTGTCTCCAACTCTGTCAATCTTGCAAGATCCCTTCAGGATTCAGGCATAAGTGTAAAATATTCTCCTTGGTATACGGAGTCTCATCAGGTCATACTTTCAAAAGAAAATACGCAAAAGTACGGCGACTTCAGGGAAATTAGCAGAAAATTGGGAAACAACAACATTATTGTTGACACTGAAGGCAGAGTCGGTACATCCGAGATTACAAGACTCGGCTTAACGGATATGATGAAACTGGGCCAGGTAATTTCAGATGCAATCAAGGGAAAGGACGTAAGAAAGGATGTGACTGAGATACTGAGAAATACAGGCGTAAAATACTGTAGGTGAGAAATATGAAAATGGTTGACGAAATTATGACTTCAAACCCGCTGGCAATAGAAGAGGAAGAAACGGTTTCATACGCAATGAATAAGATGAGGGAGAAATCAATAGCACAGCTACCCATAATTTCAAGGGGAAAATATGTTGGAATGATAAGTTACAGAGAACTTTTAAGGAGAAAGAGCCTTCATCTCAATTCTAAGGTTAGGAATTTTGCCATGAATCCCCCTGTATTGAATAAAAATAATACGATAAAGGATGCAATAGAACTTCTCAAAGACACATCACTGGGAGCTATTCCCGTATTAGAAAAGGATAAACTGGTGGGTCTTGTTTCCAGAACGGATATAATAAAAAATATATCTTCATTCGAGGAGGTTAACCAGTTTCAGGCACAGGATGTAATGAACGAACCTTTCAGTGTAAATCTGGAAAGTGATGTGGAAGAGGCACTTGAAAAGATCAGAGAACACGACACTGATATGGTTCCTGTGGTTGATGATGAAGATAAGATTCAGGGTTTGGTCAGATTGGAAGATGTGGCAAATTATGATATCATAAGCAAAGAAACCATGGGAGGAGGAGACTTCAGCCAGAAAGAAAGAATGGATGTCCAGGCAAAATCAATTATGGATAATCCCCTCTTTTCCTATGAAGACGATAAACTGACAACATCATGCGATACTATGGTTAAAAATCATCTTCATTCCATACCTGTGTGCAATAAAGGTATGAAGGTTACAGGCATAATAACCATCGATGATGTCATCGGGGTCATTTCCGGGAATGAGGAAACAGAGGGTCTACTAATAAACATATCCGGTCTATCATCAGGCGACACTGATCTCTATGAGACCATTTATTCAATGGCTGAAAAGTTTGTACCTCGTTTTTCAAGAATTCTAAACCTCAAGGGTGCAACCCTTAATATTCATGTGATAAAATATCACGGTGAGGAATCTGGAAGAGTCAAATACTCCATTAGATCGAGACTTCTTGCCAGAAAGATAAACCTCTCGGTTAGCAGTTCTGGCTGGAATGCCGGTAAAGTTATGTCAGATATATTTGAGACATACGAAAAAAGGGCAAAGAAGGAGACAGGAAAGGAGTAATCCCTAAGAAATTTATTATTATTTCTAATTTTTCCCTATTTTTTTTAGATGTGGATATTTTCTTTTTATTTCTTCCGCCATAGGTTTCAAATCGTTCAGATTTACATAATCCTCCCCTGGAACAATTTCAGAGAGGCTTTTGTCGTGCAGGTCTTTCATTTCCCTGTTTTTCTCAAAACCATAAAATCGTCTGAAGAGTTTCTTTGCGCTTATTGCGGTTGTTCCATTTCCCATAAATGGGTCGAACACTATATCGCCTGGTTTTGATGAAAAATTAATCATCCTTTCAACAAGCTCTATGGGTAATTTTGTACCGTTCTTTTCCTTTCCTCTTGCGTAATCTCTCCTGATTTCCCAGACATCTTCAGGGTAAAATTCGAATTTATTAAAGAAGTATTTTTTTTCATTCTTAACCACGTAGAGGATATGGTAGTGGGATGTAACGAATTTTCTCCTAGTATAGACACCAAACTGGTACTTCCATATTATATGATTTATGGTCTTTAATCCGGATGAGGAAATTGAGTTCAGAATTTTGTCCAGATTATTCCATCCAGAAACTATATAAGCTGATCCTGTGTCCTTCAGTATTCTGTAAAGTGAAGTGATCCATGATCGGCTGAATTCATCATATGACATATTCAGAATCTCTTCATATCCTTCCTTTACCAGATTCTCATTTCTGTTATAATTCCCCTGTCTTCCGTTAAATCCTATACCAAAGGGAGGGTCCGCTATGATCAGATCCACTGAATTGTCGGGCATCTTTTTCATACCGGTTAAACAGTCCTCGTAATCGATTCTATCCAGTATGAGGGGAAAAACTCCCTTAGATTCCTCATACATTCTTTCTGCCTGGGATTTCGTGTATGAGTATGGAACAATGAAGTTGAGCTGAGCAAGTCCGCTGATATATTTTTTCCTCTTCGCTTCCATATTCTTCCTTACTGTGGTTTTAATTTAAAAAATTAAACAAAAAATAGCCTTCAATTTATTAAAAAATTAATGGGTATTTAATTTCTTGTAGATGTTCAAATATTCCAGACCTTTCTTAATTCCCATACCCCAGTCATCTCTCTTGTGCTTTCCCACGAACTCATCGACTTTTTTCTCCTGAGAAAGGCCAACATAGGGAATCATGGTTTCGAGGAATCTTGAGGTATATCCGGTGCCTGCAAAGAACCTGTCTATGGCATTTATGAATCTCTCCATGTTGTCGGCAATATAGGGTCTGTTATTGAAATTTAGGGAAGCACTGCTGATAAATCTGAAGGAATCCTGCTTCTTGATTTTTCCACTCTCAATGAGCTCCCATACTTTTTCAAGTTTATCATTTCCCTTCAAATACCCAGTTGCTGAAATAATCTTTACTTTGTCTTCGTCTGATTTCAGTGAGTTAAATTTGGAGATTAAGCCCTCAGGGTCGTTCTCTGATATTGCATAGGCGTAGGCCGCTGCCTGCCTGGAATCTGGGCTTATCTTCTCGAGATTTTTGAAGTTATGTGCAAATTCCTTGGCGAACAGTGGGTCTATGAGAGTGAGAACAGATTGCATTCTACCCCTTATAACGGATACATTAATTGGCTCTCCAGGTTTCTGATCCCCTAATTTCTGAAGATGTTTCCTAATGTATTCTCTGCCGAATTTGTCAACCTCCTCAGATTTTAAGAGAATGTTGTGCATCTGAAGTATTATTCCAACGATCTCATCTCTCAAAATATAGTCGTCTTCATCCATGAATAGTTTCATTGTATCTATGAGTTCATTTAAACTTCCTTTTCCTGACATAAGGTATGCATAGGAATCAGAAATAAGACCAAGCTTAGCGAACTTGTCCATTCTAGATGAATTTTTCCTGATGCTCTGGAATATCTCATCGTCATAATGAATCCTGTAAAATCCTGTTCTTTCCTGGTTGATATACAGGAACTTTTCCTTTTTAATATCCAGTTCTTTCCTGTCCATTAAAACGGGTTCAACCCTGTCTTCATAAACTATTGTTAAAGGTATGGGCCATATACTCTGATCAGGACTACCATCCATAAAGAATCTCTCCTGTTTTAGGTGCAGTGAATCCTTTCCGCTTGTCACATTTATAACAGGATATCCCGGCATAGTTATCCAGGCATTCATAATTTTTGAAACAGGCATACCAGACACTTTCTCGATTGAATTCCAGAGGTTCTCTCCTATGGCATTTGAAAAACTGTTCTCCTTAAGGTAGTTTCTCACACCGTTTCTGAAGTGCTCCTTTCCAACATAGGCCTCAATCATTCTCAGAATGCTTCCGCCCTTTGAATAGGATATTTCATCAAAAATCTGTGAGATTTCATCAGGGTTCTTCACGTCAACATGTATTGGATGTGTATTCCTCAGGGAATCCCCTGTCATACCCCTTTCTGTTTCGTCTGTAACAAATTCTGAGAATATTTCCCACTCAGGATGCTTGTGTTCCAGCGCCTTATAGCTCATGAATGTAGCAAAACTTTCGTTTAACCAAAGGTCATCCCACCATTTCATTGTAACAAGATCTCCAAACCACTGGTGGGCAAGTTCGTGGGAAATGACCTCATCGACTCTCTTCAGAATAGCTGAACTTGTGCTCTCACCAACCATTAACTCAATCTCTCTGAAAGTTATTGCTCCCCAGTTTTCCATCGCGCCGAAGGCAAATTCGGGAACTGCAATCAAATGCAATTTTGGCAGCTGATATTTTATGTTGAAATAGTCTTCATAAAAATCAAGTGTCTCATTGGCCATTTTAATTGGAACCTCTGACATCTTGAATTTTCCCTTCGCCCCAGCGAGGTAAACCGGCTTTCCGTCGTGGGTCATATGGATCATGTCATACTTCGCGGCACCTATATATAAGAGATAGGTTGACATTTTTGGGGTTTGCATGAACCTTATTATCTTTCTTTCCTTTTTATCCTCCACCGATTCCGCTGGCATGTTTGAAATTGCATCGTAATCTGAAGGTATATCAAGAGAAAGTTCGAATATGGCCTTATAGGCGGGATGATCAACACATGGGAATGCAAATCTTGCACCCGTAGATTCAAATTGAGTAGAAACGAAGTAGAAACCCTCCTCCTTGGAATAGTAAATTCCATTCATTCCATCGGAGATTTTCCCCTTAAATTCGAGTTCTAATTCAAAGTCTCCTTCATATTTTCCATCAACATTTACAATTTCCTTTTCCCTCTCTATTTTAAAGGAAACCTCTTTACCGTTAACCTTAATCCATGGAATCTCCATATCCACTGAATTAAGCCAGATACCTCCGTCCGCCTTCCCTTTTATTATTTCTGTACCGGAAAAGGTCAGAGTAGCAATATCAATCTTGTACTTTATATGGTATATTTCTACCTCTTTCATACAGACTGTAATTTGATTAATTATAAAAGATTAGGGGATAATATATGGTAGCAAAAGTACTGGATGTAAGTTGCGACTTGGAAGACAGTGAGAAGGCAATGGCCGGATCCCGCATCATACAGGGAGGTGGAGTGGTTATATTTCCAACTGAAACTGTATATGGTATTGGGGCCGATGCTGAAAATAACCAATCCTGTCAGAAAATATATAAAATTAAGGGAAGACAACCCGATAATCCTTTAATCGTCCACGTGGCAGATTTGAAGCAGGCTGAAAAATATGCTTACCTATTCAGAGTAAAGAAATTTAATGAGTTATCTAAATTTTGGCCTGGTCCACTGACCATTGTAATGCCGAAGAAGCCCACGGTCAGTGATGTAGCCAGTGCAGGACTTGATACTGTAGGTATAAGAATACCGGATTGTGCTTTCACAAGAGAGTTCATAAAGTTAAGTGAAAGAGGGATTGCGGCTCCGAGTGCCAACATGTCAGGAAGGCCAAGTGCAACAAGGGCAGAACACATAATTAATGAACTCAAGGAGGTAGATCTTATTTACCGGGCTGAACCAAGCAGAATAGGAATCGAATCAACTGTAATTTATCCCCAGGATAATAGATGCGTCATTTTGAGACCGGGTGCCTATACAGAGGATGATTTTTCAAATATATTCGATGAGGTGGTTTATGCGAAACCGGAAGACCCAGTGAGATCTCCCGGCATGAAGTACAGGCACTATTCACCTGAAAAAATATTATTGAGAGCAAAGAGGGATGACCTTTTGGACTACGTTGAAAAACACAGTGACGTGATTCCCATAGTAACAGAGGAGACTGCAAAAAACATTAAGGGAGAGAAATGGATTTTGGGCAGCATAAAAAATCCATATGAAATATCATCATCACTTTATGATCTTTTCAGGCGTCTTGATGGGTCTGGATATTCCAGAGGAATAATAGAATGCCTTCCAGAAACTGGTTTTTTCAATTCAATAATGAATAGGATTAAAAAAGCATCAGTGGAACTTTGATTAAAGTAAAAATTCAAAAGTTTCCATCTTTTTTCATAATATTTTTCCCAATGTAAAGTGTCTCGTATTATTTATAAAACATATGTCCATATGTACCTATGCCAAAGGTAGCTGTTATCATGGGTAGCCAATCTGATTTTGAAGTGATGAAGGCAGCCTGTGAGACTCTTAGAAGTTTTCAGGTAGATTGTGAACAGAAAGTTGTCTCAGCCCACAGGACCCCAAGAATGATGTTCGATTATGCTGAAAAGGCTAGTGCAAGAGGCATTGAGGTAATTATAGCAGGGGCAGGTGGTTCAGCCCATCTACCAGGAATGGTTGCAGCAATTACAACCCTGCCGGTAATAGGAGTTCCTGTTGAAACAAAATCACTGAAGGGAATGGATTCTCTCCTATCCATAGTGCAGATGCCTGCTGGAATACCTGTTGCCACAGTGGCTATCAATAATTCAAAGAATGCTGCACTTCTTGCAATTCGTATTCTATCACTGAAATATCCTGAACTTGCCTTTAAGATGAGGAACTTCATGGAGAGGGAAAAGGAAAATGTTGAAAACACAAAACTTCCACAGTAAGATCGGGATAGGTGGTGCAGGTCAGCTGGGTACAATGATGATTTTAGAGAGTCGGGGACTCCCTTTGTACTTTAACGTTTATTCAGAAGGGGCGAATGAACCTGGTCTTGAAATAGCCTCTGAGAGTTTCATTGGAGTGGATTATGAAAGGTTTGTGGATCAGTCAGATTTTGTAACCTTTGAGTTTGAGCATATTAATCCTGACATGATCTCCTATGCCTCAAAGGAAGGGAAACTGAGGCCTGGAGTCAGATCTATAGAACTCAAAATGCAGCGCCACAAGGAGAAGGAGTTTTTAAGAGACAACTCATTTCCAGTTGGAAAATTCACTGTGGCCACAAGCTCAGAAAACGCCTTACGAGAGGCGTCCAGATTTGACAGATATGTCATAAAGCGATCCTCTGGCGGATATGACGGAAAAGGTCAGTACTATTACAATCATATGGAAGATTTTCCAGTGGGAGAGAAGGGGTTTTTTGTCGTTGAAGAATTTGTCGATTATATTTCTGAGGCCTCCATAATCTGCGGCAGAGATTCACAGGGAAAGGAGATATTCTATGAGCCTTCCTATAATGTAAATATTCAGGGAATACTCATAAGAAACAATACTGGTATTGAGGATACAGAAATAATATCGTCCATGAGGGAAATAGGTTCAAGGCTGATGAAGAGTCTGGATTACGTGGGAATAATGGGTATTGAGTTTTTCCTCACTCAGGATGGTCCCTTAATAAACGAGTATGCCCCAAGAGTGCATAATACGGGTCATCATACTTTGATGGGGTCATCTATTTCTCAATTCGAGAATCACACAAGAGCGGTGACAGGGATACCTCTGGAAGATCCTGTAACTTACGTGCCATCAGGGATAGTAAACATAATAGGAACAGAACTTTCTAAGGCACAGACAATTGAAATCGCAAAAATAGGAGGCACAAGGATATTTATGTACAGGAAGGGTGAGGTCAGGAAAAAGAGAAAGATGGGTCACGTTTGTGTGACTGCGAGTAATAAAGAAGAACTCTTAAAAAAGGAAAGAGTCATAGAATCTGTTTTATACCCAGAGGGACTTGAAAATTATCTTTGAAATTAGGAAGTAATATTAACATACCTTGCTATATCTATTTATGACAATGGAACCTCCAGGTAAGCCAGGTATTGCACCCAGGTGGACCTCAAGTGCAAAGGACGGAGTAGGCTGTGCCATATCTGCTTCTAGCAGGGTATGGTATACTGTATCCCACGGAATAATAAATGAAATTTTTTATCCTAGAATAGACATAGCTAACACAAGAGATCATGAATATTTAATTGTAGGAAATAATTTTTTTTCAGAGGAAAAGAGGGATACAATATCTGAAACAGAGTGCATCGAAGATGGAATCCCTGCATTTAGTATTATAAACAAACACAAAGGTGGAAAGTACGAAATAAGAAAGACAGTATTTTCAGATCCGGAACGAGATGTCATAATTGAACACGTTAAATTTCATGACCTCTCAGGAAAAAATCTCAGGATATATTCTCTTACTGCACCACACATTAAAAATTCTGGATACGGAAACAGCGGATGGATCTTGAACTACAAAGGAAGAAGATTCATGATTGCCTCAAGGGAAGGGACATGTATGGCCCTTTTTTGTCCATCTGCCCAAAGTGAAATGAGTATCGGTTATTCAGGTTTTTCAGATGGATGGCAAACCCTTAGCAGGGAATTCAGAATTGAAAAGGAATATGATCATGCTTATGATGGAAACATAGCAATGACATCGGAAATTAACGAATCTTCTGAATTCACCTATTTTATAGGATTTGGGGATACACCAGAGGAGGCAGCCCTGAAGACATTACTTAGCTGGTCTGAGGGCTGGGAAAATAAATTGAATAAATTCACTCATATCTGGAAAGAATTTTATTCCAAACTGGAGGAGATTCCTGATAAATCAAAATATAAGTTATCTCTGAGAAGCATGAGTGTAATAAAGAGCCACCAAGCTGGTTTTCAGTTCAGAGGTGGAATAATTGCAAGTCTGTCCATACCTTGGGGATTTTCAAAGGGGGATAATGACATAGGCGGTTACCATTTAATCTGGCCAAGGGATATGGTGGAAGCCTCAGAAGCCTTAATCGCGGCGGGGGATTTTCAGGATTCCGTGGAGGCCCTTTCTTATCTGAGATCAACACAGGAACCTGACGGGCACTGGCCTCAGAATATGTGGCTTGACGGTAAACCTTACTGGAATGGAATACAGATGGATGAGACCGCATTTCCCATAGTTCTTGCATATATGTTATGGAGGCGTGATCTCATAAATTTGAGTGACTATATGTCGATGATACGCAAGGCAGCCAATTACATATGCCTTTCAGGCCCAGCAACTGATCAGGATAGATGGGAAGAGGATGGTGGGTATTCGCCCTTTACAATAGGAGTTGAAATAACTGCACTGGTGTGCGCAGCGGAAATGGAAGAGTCAATGGGAGGACGAAGAGCAAAATTCTACCTTGATGTTGCGGATTCTTACAATTCGAATATCGAAAGATGGACATATGTCAGTGGAACAGAATTTGCAAAAAGGGCAGGAGTTGAAGGGCACTATATCAGAATTGCTCCGACCGATGTTCAGGAATATAGTGAGAGAGGAATAATTCCCATAAAGAATCGAGGGGACGGAGAGGACCTATTTTCGAGCTCAGATATAATAAGTACCGGTTCTCTTGCACTGGTCAGGTTTGGAATTAGGGCATGGAACGATCCAAAAATATTAAACACGGTAAAAGTAATTGACATGGTACTTAAAACGGAAACCAAAAATGGACCTGTATGGCATAGATACAATCATGACGGTTACGGAGAACACGATGATGGAACACCATTCAATGGCACAGGTAGAGGCAGAGGATGGCCACTGCTAGTGGGAGAAAGGGGAATGTACGAATTGGCTTCTGGTAATATTCAGAAGGCAGAAGAACTTTTGAAAGTCATGGAGAAACAGACTGGAAAGAACGGCATGATACCAGAACAGATATGGGATTCGGATGATATACCTGGAAAAAATCTTTACAACGGAAAACCGTCAGGATCTGCAATGCCTCTTGTATGGGCTCACGCGGAATATCTGAAGCTGGCCAGATCTATTGAAGATGGAAAGATATTTGATATGATACAATCAGTCTATGAGAGGTATGCTGTTGGTGGAAAGAAAAATAACATTTCCGTGTGGAGTTTCAAAAACAGATTCAGGTGGATAGAAAGTGGGAGAATTATAAGATTCATCTCCGGACAACAGTTCTCCCTCCATTATTCATGGGATAATTGGCACACAGTAAAAGATAGGTCTTCTGCCATGGCAGACCATGGTATATTTTATCTCGACATTGAAACAGAGGACAGAGAAAATGTTGATTTAACATTTACATTTTACTGGCCTGAATGGGATAAATGGGAGGGCAGAGACTTTTCAATCACTGTGAAGTAGCCTTTCCGCTTCCAATGGAGGTGGCATCAAGAGACTTGATCTTTATGCTCATCCTTATAACCAGGATCAGGCCCACCATAACAATAAGCGCGGAAATCAAGAAGTCCATTGCAAATCCTACATAGGAGACAAGAAATCCTGAGATCAAGGCCCCTATAATCTGTCCCATACCTAGAATAGAATTATAGAAACCGATAGCTCTGCCCCTAATTTTTGAATTAGCCATTCTTGTGACTGTTGTTATTTGGGAAATACTTATAAAACTCCACAAAAAACCCATGAATCCATAGAGAAATATCACCAGAATCATCACCTGGAAAGAGAAAAATCCAAAATAGGGTATTATTGCAATTGAGGAGAAGAGTAAAACCCTCAGAGAAAGAGGTAAGTACATGGCCTTTTCCAGGCTCCTCTTCTTTATGTACGCGGATGACAACCTGAATGAAATCACAGAAAATGAACTGTTAAGAAGATACATTATGTAGACTTCTGGTTCATTGGCCCCAAATTTTTCGATAAGAAGAACCGGGTAAGGTGTAAAAAAAAGCTGGAAGCCGATCATCAAGGTGGTGCACACAAAAAGATACATCTTTAGATCTGGTGACATTTTCTCTCTGGTTTTCCGTCCGAAGAGTTTTATTATATGTATCACATAGGTTGGCGCGTATCTTGTTCTTTCGAACACCCTCGTGGAAAATATATCGGGAATTGAGCTTCTTTTAACCTTAACACTGGATTCTCTGAGTAGGAAAATGGCCAGAATGAATGAGACTAGATAGAAAATTGAGGAGAGAACATATATTTCCTTGAGAATGGAGGCGGAACTCGGGTTTTCAATTACAATCAAAAGTCCAATCGAAAGTCCAGCAACCGTACCTATAGTGGATATAGCATTAAAACTTCCCACAACGCGTGCCCACTGACTCTCCTGCTCATTTTCAATAACAAGAAGCGTTGAGACCGGTACAGATGCCATTGCGAAAAATTGATAAAGTATGAGGACGCCCATATATTCATATATTGTTGATACAAAGGCAATTAAAAAGAGCGAAATGAAACTGCCCATGAAACCTATCAGAACGAAAATCTTCCTCTTTTTTACGTTGTCCGATATATTGCCCCACATTATCAGTGCTAGGACTGAAGACAGGGAAGAAAGTGATGAGGCAATTCCAACAAATACGACACCCTGCCCAAAATAAATTGATATGAATAGAGGTATCATTGGATTTAGGAGACCTGCTGAAAGGTTTGATGTTATGTAAGAAGAATACCACAGGCGCCACCTCTTGCTGTAACTCAGAGGGACCGAAGCATCTGATTCCATTTATACCATTTCCTGCGCATTTCTCCATTGTAATTAAATATTTTACTCTTCCAATCTTTTTCCTGTTAGAAACCCTATCATTTCAAGAAAATTTTTTGCAGTCTTAGAGGTCCCTGTGAAATTTACGAAACCGTGTATCATGCCTAAGCACCTGAAGGAGGTCACACTTACCCCTTCCTTTATCATTCTGTCTGCAAGGCTCTCACCCATGTCCCTGAGCGGATCATACTCTCCTGTTGCAATAATTGTCTCTTCAATTCCCTTAAAATTGTCTGCGGCAAAAATGGAAAAATAAGGGGAGACAAAATCCTCCTTGCTATTTAGATACATGTTGGCAATCCAGAGTAACATTTCTCTATCTAGTCTGTAACCTTTTGTGTATTCTCTCATAGAAAAGGATGATTGATCAAGTCCTACAAAGGGGTATATCAGAACCTGCATTTTTGGAAGCACTTTGCCTTGATCCCTTAACATCAAACTGGCAGCTCCACACAGATTTCCTCCTGAACTATCACCCATCAGGGCAATTCTATTCTTGTCTATGTGTAATTCTTCACTGTGTTCATATATCCACAGGAATGAATTAACCGCATCATGAACGGCTTTTGGAAAACGATGTTCTGGGGCAAGACGATATGCAATGGATATAACATTTGATTTGGAGGAGTTTGCAACTATTCTACATACATTATCGTGTGACTGAATAGAATCGAAAACAAATCCCCCTCCATGAAAGTATACTATAGTGCCTTTACCAGCATTTTCTGGTTCGTAAAGCCTTGCATCCAAAATTGCATCTGTATATAAAATCTTAAGATCTCTGACCTTCTTAACTTCCTCCCTGGAATTTTCCCTGTATGAATTCTCAAGTATATTTCTTAGCTCAGGTACCTTTTTTTCACTGAATTTCCAAGGCTCAATCATTTTGGAAAGTTCAATGGCACCTTGTAGAGATGGATCTATGGCCATACAGCCTGCAAATGAAAGTTCTACTTAAAGATTGACTAAATATTCTATTATAAAAAATAAGTGTATTTCTGTTTAGGGTTTTCACAGTATTTATGATCACAGTGGTTTTAAGTTACATCAATGATATCAAGGGTGCCTTATATTTTCACATTTCAAATCCTTCCCAAGGGACGCAGGCACCTAGGAATCAATTATTTATTAACCTGGTCCACATATGCTAAAAAAATGGAATATCTAAGGCTCATGAAATATCCCGGCGCAAAGAAGGTCATGACCGGGGAAATAGGTGAAATTTATTCAAAATCAAGGGTAAGCAATTTTATTGACGTTTTTGGTGGGTCCGGTTCAGTATCGCTCAATATACAGAGCAGATATACTGTTTACAATGATTTAAATGAAGATCTTTATAATTTATTTATATGTGTACAGAGGAGGCCTGAAAACGTTTATTTTCTTTTGAAGGAGGGTGTCAAAACAAGGAGGAAACTGTTAGACGACCACGATCTTAGCAAGAATCAGATAGACAAAGAAATGGTTTTTGAAGTAAAAAGGATCGGAAAGGAGCATGGAATACCTGAAAAGGATGTGAATTCGGTGCTATTCCTTATAAGAATGAATCTTTATTTTGGAGGAATGGGTAATACATATCCTACAAGAAAAGAGAAAGCTTCCATGGCATACATATCAAAAACACTGGACCAGTTGCAAGATATTACATCTAAGGTCAAAAAATGGAAGATTGAAAATCTCGATTTTCGGCAGGTTGTTGAAAAATATGATCATTCGAACGCTTTTTTCTATTTTGATCCCCCATATCCAGGTGCAGATTGGTATGATATGAACTTTGATTCGGTCGACTTCCAGGATCTAGCTAATATCCTATCCAATATGAAAGGGAGATATTTGCTGACTATCGACCCAGATTCTTCAAATTTACTGGAAATTTTTGGTATGCCAGGTTATATAAAGGAATTCAAGAATGAAAATGGTCCACCTGATGGTCTCACGAATGCCCCTAGGAAGAGAGCTTTCTATATTAAGATTTGAAATTGATTATAAATTTTCTCTTATTGTTTTAATTAGAAAAATCTTAAAATTATAATCTTACTGAGAAAAAAGGATAACTAAGGGTACACTCAAGTTGAAAAGTAGATAATTATGGGATGTAATTTATAAAAGGTAGAAGGATGAATCTTATTTTATAATTGCACACTCTTCACATATTATTCATCATCATCTTGATTTTTAGTATTAATCGCTTAATTAGATATATTCCGAGGTCTTTGAAAAATTAGATTCCAAAAAGGTTTCCTTATAAGATAAGAAGGATTTTCTATATGTCTATTTCTTAAATTTACGTGCTTATCCTACTATAATGTTTCGCAATTTTGAGATATTTTAACCATTTTGAATAATGGAATCTGACCTTTTTCACTGCTTCTCCATGTTTTTATCTCGAAATGAACTTATCTTAATTTGCCCAATGTCTTACGGTCTTTGAGTTTCAGTTAATAAATCCATTTTTAGAAGAGATTATAAAAAAATGTGCGTTAATAGATTAAATTTCCTTATCCTCTATTATCAACAATACACCCTGAACTCCCGAGGTTTTACCACCACGATATCTTATCAAGAGCCTCAAGGATATCCTTCTGCTTCCTTGTCCTCTCAAGTTCCACAAGATTTCCGCTCTGATCTTCTATCACATGCAGTTTCTCAAGTTCCAGGAGCATCCTCTCTAAAGAAT
>NZ_JBLSDF010000003.1:0-63296 GCF_052315355.1 Cuniculiplasma thermophilum | reverse complement strand
TGATCGGATCGATGCACTGACGGAAAGGAAGATGATCGCCATGAGATCAAGGGCAGCAAAACCATCATCCATCCGCACAATAGAAGATAGCCTGAATGAACTCAGGAATGTTAAGAAGGAGAGGCGAAAGAGAAACAGCACTGAAGGAAAAATAAATAAATCGGATGCAATTACATGAATGTCATTGAACTTTTTTCATAGAAGAAATAAGGACAAATCAAATGCTAAGGAGATCTCAAAGAGATTGGGAATCATATCTATTACGGCAACAGTTCAGTTAATTTTGCAAATTTCCATAATCAGCCTGATGGCGTACATAGTTGTGGTAATGTAAGCTGATTGATCTAATTGTGAAAGAAAATATTTTTAATTAATATTCATAAATCATTTTATGATTTTTACGATCAACCTTTTTCTAAGGCCGAATATTTCCAGTGATATTTCATAATTTTTTATACCTGCCCTGGTTAGAATATTTTTCATACTTCCCCTGGTGTGATTGTACGTAGGCATGGCAGCTTCTCCTTGTATCTGATTATTCTGAACAGGCCCTGGGGATCTATGGTTTCTCACTTCAATCAGTCCAATTCCATTCTTCTTCAGGATTCTGTATATTTCCTTTAAAACCATGATCTGATCATCCACTGATATCAATTCACTAAAGGCATTCCACATGCATATAACAGAGTTAAAGCATTCATCACTGTATGGAGTTTTTCTCATATCGCCCTCTGTGAATTGAATATTAAGATTCCTCAATTTAGCCCTGTCTTTTGCTTCTTCTATGAATACCGGGGTGATGTCCAAGCCTTCCATATGGTATCCTTCTTCGCCCAGAGGTATTGTAAACCTGCCGTATCCACAGGCAAGATCGAGAATCCTCCAATCCTTTCTGAGCATATTTTTAAGGTATAGCAACTCTTTTTCAGTCCATTCCTCTTTTTTAAATGAAGAAAGCCATTTTACACCATGGGAGGAATAGAAATCTCTGGGAGTAATATCAGGCATTGGTAAACATCTCTTCCCAATATTATATATCTTTCCAGCATATCATAAATCCATAAATTCATTTCCAATTTATGGAATCATTACCCAAACACCACATTATGTCGCCTTATTCCCTATGGCTGAATTTGGAAAGTGATTTGCTTATTTCTCTTTTAGGTTATCTAGAAAAAACCACTGGTCAGTACGACGAATCCAACTGTATAGAGTATGACGACCGCAGCACCTTTCATAATTGATTCCTTTAAATGTAAAGAAAGAATGGTGAATAATCCCAGTACAACTGAAAATCCAAGTATACCACCCAGAATTGCTGAGATTAGATGCCCGGTAATGAGAAAAGATGATATTTGAAAAAGATCTACTTCGATTCCCTCTGCTGCTATACCAAAGGCAGCGGTGAAAAATGAACCACTGGATGATCTGCTGTCAAAGAATAGGAGCACTGCGGTTCCTATGGATATGAATATGATTCCAATTGAGGTCTTCATTATCTTCTCTACCTGATCATTTATGAGATATGGCAGGTACAGGTATGTAATGTAAGTCAAAGAGAGAACGATGAGTACACCAACTATGGTTCCCATCTGCCCACTTTTTCTATTTGTGGCTGAAGCGGCCATAGAAAAAACGGACATCTCAACGCCTTCAAAGGTACATGGCATAAAGGATATGAAGAAGGCCAGAGTACTGAACATTAGGTTCCACCTGAAGAAACTGAACCTTTCAAATAACCTCTTTTACGGAGTTCTCTGTAAACCAGAACCACGGAAATTAAGAAACCGATGAGCGATGAGAAAAGATAGTACTGGGTTACGTAGGAGTATATATTGAAATAATTGTTCAGATACGCCGATATTCCCAGAGTAACTGCGAAAAGGAGAAGAGGAATGTAAAATAATTTCCTGAATTTCATTGAAAAGATTATAAGTGCAAATCCCAGAATCTCAAGGGGTAGGAGATAGTCCATTTCGGGTGATGAGTAAACTGTAGAGTACCCATTGTGATCCTTTACCATGGCAAAATAGTTGTAATGCACAGGATACTGAAGCTTCATTGGATAGGTCCAGTTATCAGGATTGATGAAAATTGGCGATCTTGGATTTCCCGTAAGGTTGAGCATCTGAATAATACCTGCACTGTTACTATCCTCCACAGTGCTTGTAAGATAGGATAAGTTAAAGTCCTGATCTATGAAGCCAAGAATGCTGTATCCAGATATTGTCTGATTTCCGACAAATGCCTCCCTTGAATAGGGGGAAATGACAATGAGAGGTATCCTTTGACCAAGCCCAAAGTGATCTATGGACGGTGGAGTAATCTGGTCATAGTATCCGCCACCTTCATCGAAGGTGATAAAAACAGCAGTGGAATTCCAGAATTTGCTCTTCTCAATGCTGTTTATCACAGAGGCAAGTTTCTCGCTTCCCTGCATTATATTGTAGGGTGGATGCATATCATATCTGTCGTTGTTACCACCAAGAAACATAACCCATGACACTGATGGCATCCTACTGTCATTCAGTTCTTCTTTGAATTGAGTAAGATTTCCAAAGTGATTTCTGTAAAAGCTGGCACCGGTGAATTCGTCCACTGGCCATGGTACAGTTCCATTTTCAAGATCATAGGCATAGTAGCCCCAGCTGATATTATTCCTCTGAAGCTGACCCATAATTGTCTGATTGAATGGTGCCACATTTCTGGCTGAATCACTGTATATGTTCGCAGGTTCTCCAAGAAGGTATGCGATTCTATTTGGCTCTGTGAATCCCATCACTGGGGCAAAATAGTTGTCTGATATGGAATATTCTTCCGCATAATCCCACAGTATTCCCACCTGTTCATAGGAAAAGTATGCCATTGACTGGGGTCCTGAATAATAATAGAAACCCTTTTCGGTGTCAAACCAGTAATCACCATGATAGGAGGTCCAGCCTTCATAGGGATCTATTGTTGAATTTCCATTGGCGTAATAAGGACTTGCACTTCCAAGAAATGGCAACCACGGTACCTTCGGTATGGAGATATAGGAAAGTGTTCCATCTGAATTTTCCAACTGGCTTACATTCCTATAGAATCCAGTTGGTCTCATAACTGAGTTTGTTATATTGTTTATAATTGGCCTGTAACCGTATGGGTATGTTCCGAATATTGTATCGAAAGCTTGATTCTCTTCTATTATCTCAACAATGTGCTTTATCTTATGTATATTCTGGTTGCCATAGATTTGGAAAGTTTTCGAGATTGCCTTTGAATTTACTGTATGATTATTCTGATATGAAATATTCAAACTACCAGTCATTGGCACAATCAGAGCCACAATTAGGAAAGATATGAATAATAATTGAAGTATTCTGGCAGAAGTTGTACCATTGGGGATCACATTTCTGATTACCTTACGCATCCTTACAAACCACCATTTATAATTTGATTATTTTGCATCATAGAAGAATACTAAAAATTAATACCAATAAATATCATAGCCATATATACAGATAATTATTGGCAAAATACTAAATATACAGGAATGTAAAAGAGGATTTCCTGGTCACCCATTTATTTCAAGAGATTTTATGTTTCATGCATTTTTGATTGTTCTGTGGAATCTTTATTAAACTGTTTCATTTGTTCCTAAACAAGATTAAGGGAGATATAGGGAATTCAATAATTTATTGTGTGATCAAAGGACTCTCTGATTAAAGAAAGCATCATGATTCCCCTGTATATTCCTATGTCAAACATTGATTTATCAAAATATGGAAATGGAACTGGAAAAATTATTACAGATAACGGTATACTTTATCACTGTAATTCATTTCAAAAAGGTGAATGGTTGAAAATCTTTCCACTCTCACTATAACATGTTTTATATTCATATTTCCATTACCCTTATACTTCATATAGGTATATGGTTCAATTTAACAACAGGTGATACATTGGCGAATGGTGAAAATGCAGGCTCAAAATTGAGTGGAGATAGAGAAAAATTCAGATGGTCAAACAGTAAATACAAGAGGAGAATGCTTGATTTAAAGAAGAAGAGTGATCCTCTCGAGGGTGCGCCTCAGGCAAGAGGTATCGTTATTGAAAAGATAGGAATTGAGGCTAAACAGCCAAATTCGGCCATCAGGAAATGCGTTAAGATTCAGTTGATAAAGAATGGAAGACAGATAACTGCCTTTGCCCCAGGGGATGGTGCCATAAACTACATAGATGAGCACGATGAAGTAATGGTTGAAGGTATCGGCGGAAGAAAGGGAAGAAGTAAGGGAGACATTCCTGGAGTCAGATATAAGGTAGTCGCTGTTAATGGAATTTCACTTATTGAACTTGTAAGAGGAAGAAAGGAGAAGACGGTGAGATAATGGAACTAAAGATATTCGGTAAATATGATATTTCAGGAATAGAAATACATGATGAAGGTCTATCTAAATACATAAATCTGACCTCATACATGAATCTTCATACTGGCGGTAGATTCTCCAACTATTCAGCTGGTAAAAGGAATATTAACACAATAGAAAGACTCATAAACAAACTTATGAGATCAGAAAAATGGACAGGAAAGAAATACGGAGCATATAGAATACTTAAGGAGGCATTTCAGCTCATAGAGGAAAAGACAAAACAAAACCCTGTTCAGATACTTGTAAATGCAATTGAAAATGCGGCTCCAAGAGAAGAGGTAACAAGATTGAAATACGGTGGAGTTGCCGTTCCAAAGGCAGTTGATGTTTCACCTTCAAGAAGAGTTGATGAAGCACTCAGAAACATAGCAATTGGTGCAACTGATGCATCTTACAAGAGCAAGAAGCCAATCGAGGCATGCCTTGCCGACGAGATAATGCAGGCCGCAAGAAATGACCAGAATTCCCATGCAGTAGCAAAGAAGGAAGAGATCGAAAGAATTGCTGCATCTGCAAGGTAATTCTTTCAACAAAATTTATTTTTATCCACATTCCGTTAAAGAATCATTTTATGATTGGTTGAGATTCGACTCTTTTTGAATGTCAAATTCATATGTGGATTTTTAAAAAATAAAGGGTCTGTTCCCATAATTTATTGAATTTACAGATAGAACTGAAGGGCAACTGCAAGTATTGTTATTACCATAAGAAGTCCCAGAGTAATGTATGAGAAGAAGTGAGAAACTTTCCTCATTCTTCTCATTTCTTCGAATCTTCCCTCCCTTGCCAGGTTCATGATCTTCTTTCCGTGATAAATATTATTTCCGTACATTATCACTATCATTATACCCACAAGTATGATCTTCACAAGTAAGGTCAATCCGTACTGAGTGTCATAGAGATTTGAAATGTCATAGTCCAGGTACCAGGTTGCGTTGTATATTCCAGTAATGATAAGAATTGCAAGTGTAATGTCTGTGAATAGGGCAAATTGCTTTCCAATCAGTCCTACGATCCTTGTTCGTAATTTTTCATCATCCGTAATTTTGAACGATGCAGGAACCACAACAAGCCAGATAAAAAAAGATCCACCAACAAAAAATATTGCAGAAAATATGTGGATCCACAAAATTATAAAATCAATGATTATCATTTTTTACCCTTCGTTTTGTTCTTTCTTCTTTTGGCTGCGACTAACAGGCCTGAAAGAATCAGAACAAGCAGAATTATGATAACACCATCGAATATAATATTTGATGGATTTACGGTCTGCTGTATATTCTGTAATTCTGTTGGAACCACATGGAAGTCAAAATTATAGAACTGATTGAAACGGCTTGTACTGTCGTTGTACATGTAGGAATAGGCGATCTGTGAACTGTATGTACCTGTGCTTGCGGATCCTGAAAGATCAACAATAAATGTAACAGTGAACGACGTTCCAGGGGCGAGGCTTCCTATGGTCACATTATTGGCAGTAAGTGCACCCAGTGGATTGGATGATGAAACGTGAATACTCAGTATGGATGGAGAAAGGAGATGTATCTGAATATCATACGCAGTTCTGTTTCCTGCGTTGGTAAAAACAAAGGTCATAACTGCCTTTGACTGACCTGGATTGAAATTAAAACTGCCAGAGGTAACGGATATTTTGGCACCTTCATGTATATACACTGGAATGCTGAATATGGATGATCCAATTTTCAGCGATGGGTATATCATTCCATGAGCGTAAGGACTGTTAAAATAAAATGTGAGATTCATTACTGCTCCTGGCATGAGGGCTGGAAGAGTGAAATTACCAGCCAGAGTCTTAAACGAGCCGTTGAACGATACAGGCTCATTGAAAAGTGGTGAAGTTCCATTATTTATGATCTCAGCATCGAGAGCAACATACTTCTCTCCCTCGTATACTATGAGTGGGTTGGTGTGATACTGAATCAGCATTATGGAGCTGTATCCTGTTATAACCACATCCCTTGTTATGTAGTGATTTGTGCCATCATAGCTCACATTCAGGCTTATGTTATAATTACCGTATCCCGCACTCTCACTTATGTTGACAGGAACTGTAATATTAAGGATTCCGAAGGCTTCAATTCCAGGTACATTCAGCACATAGGAATGCCCACTAAAAGGATACTGGGGCATGTACGAAATAGAAGCGTTTACTATTGATCCTGTTCCAGCATTTTCCAGCACAATGTGCATTAACCCGTTATGCAATCCAGGTTCAGGCTCTATCATCTGGCCGTCAAATGTAAAATAGACTGCGGAAACTTCAAGGTTAATACTTCCAGCAATATCGATCTGGAAAGGAATCTGACCTCTGGCAACCTGAGTTCCCTTTGTGATATTGGTAACTGTGTAGTTGAGGAATTCGGTGTAGAGACCTGAACTGTAATTGGCTGATATATTCACCAGCTGATATGCAGTATAGGTTTTTCCGGCCTGGTAAATATAATTCTCATAATCCGTGACCTTCCTGTTCAGACCGTGAACGTAACTTTCAGACAATGGGCCTGAACCGTTGTAGTTCAGACCTATGGACATATTTACCAGAAGGTTGTTCATGGATGAACTAGTTGCCTCGAAACTGGCAAATAGAGGAATGTCATTCATACCGGGCGTCACAACCAGCTGGCTTGACTGATTGACCCAATATGTCTGAGTTTCGACGAAGGGCTGTCCCCCACCTGTTGCACTGGATGTCGTTGATATGGCGCCCAGCAAACTTCCAAAGACAATAAACGCAATTACAAAACTAAACAGGTATTTCTTCATTTTTTTTCACCTTTATATTTTTCATCATAGACGCTATTACGAGATTTACAATTATGAACACTATTCCAATTCCATAGATCACAGTATATGCGCTGGAAGATGGGAAACTGTAATAGTATGGAATTGCGGGCAATAATCCCATCTTAAATGGAATATAGGCCACCGCAACATTTTCAAAGTATATGGTCTCAAAGACCCCTGCTACTGCCGGGGCTATTGCGGTTCCAACATTTCTGAAAACCACATTCATTCCAGTGGCCTCACCAGCCTTTTCCGGTGGCACAGAAAGCAGAAGTATGTTTATTATTCCTACAAAAACCATTCCAAGACCGGCACCCAGAATGGAGGCTCCTGTTATTATGTAGAGGACATTTGATCTTAAGAATATCAGAAAAACATAGGAAAACATCAGAACAACGCTACCCACGATTATACTGACCTTTGGTCCACGTACAAGTGTGATCTTTGCCCCAACTGGAGCCATGAGCATGCTCAGTACTGCTGCTGGAAGAAGTATAAGTCCGGAGTCGAATATTGACATTCCAAAGCCGGCAGGTGCAGGAGCCTGGAGAAGTGTTGGTACTGTAAAGAAGAGGAAATAGAGAGATGCGAGTGAGAACAATCCAGATATGTTTGCAAGTAAGACATTTCTTATTTTGAGGGTGTTTAGATTTATGAATGGTTGATCTGATAGACTTCTCTCTGAGATAAGGAAATAGATCAGGGAGAAAAATGAACTCACAAACAGCATTATTATGGTCATGGATGTCCAGCCCCAGTCCTGACCCTCCGAGACTGCAAGTATAAACGCGAAAACGGTGTATGAAAGAAATGCTATTCCAAGATAATCTATTTTTTCTCCTGCCGGAGCCCTGCTATCTCTCAATATTACCCATGAAAGTACTGAAAGAATTATGGCGACGGGTATTGCCGAATGGAATGACCATTCCCAGTCAAGATTGTTGATTATCCAAGATCCAAGAACAAGTCCAAGAGCCGCTCCTGCCGAAAATGTGGCACTCAATATACCCTGTGCCAGGGCAAGTCTCTCCTTTGGTACCTGATCATTCAGAAGTGCAAAGGCAACCGGAAACATCCCAAATCCAAGACCCTGAAGTGCCCTTATGGCAATCAATTCTCCAAGATTTGTGGCAAAACCTCCCAGGGAAACGGCAATTGTGTATACAATTGAGAGGGAAACAAATATCTTCTTTCGGCCCACAATATCTGCAAGTCTTCCGAAAAGTGCCGCTGATATTGTACCACTTATAACATAGGCGGTTATTATCCATGAAATCTGTGTATATGTGGTATGAAAGTCATGAACCAGTATATTGATGGCAGGGGTAACCATTGTTTCCACATAGGTTATAAGAGTACCCATCAGGGCCATCACTATTATTGTCGATGTAGCATGTTTTTGAATCTCTTCACTGGTGAATTCTGCTTCTTCTGGCTTCAAGGATCTCACTCATATCCCTTTCTATCATAGTCTTGAGAGTTTTCAGCCCCTCCTCTTCACCTTTCTTTTTTAGGGCAAATGCTATTTTAACCTGTTTTATTATGAGATTTGCCATCTCTTCTATTGCTTCATTTAGAATCGCAGTGTCCTCTATGTCAGTAAGTACTTCAGGAAATAGAATATCTCGCCCCATTGATGCCTTTAGCATTTTTTCTCTCATGGTCTCTCTGAAAAGCCTCAGGTTTGACACGTATCTTTCGCCCTTTTGAGTCAATCTGTAAACCTTTGCCCTGCCTCTGGTATCGTATGTTATAAAACCCTGTTTCTCCAGTGATTTCAGGAGTGGTCTTATTGTACCCCCTGAGACCATGGATCCATCCCATTTCAGTTTTCTGGAAAGCTCATATCCACTCATAGGTTTTAGGGAAATTATGAACAATGCACTATCCAGATATTCTCCTGCTGTCATATATCGAATTCGACATTGATTTGACATATTTAAAGTATTTTAATCTAACATATTTTTATCGTTTTGTATTTAAGGAAAATGAATGTTAATATATGAATGAACTACGGAAAAGACTCAAAATATTTCTCTCTTGATCCCATGATATTAAATTTGAAAGCCATGAAATCTTTGCAGTTATGAACATATTCGGTTGATTTTCACTATAATTAAATAAGAGTAGATTATCTATAAAATGTGATCATTCCTGACAAAGATGTTGTTAAATATATGGAATGGCCAAGTCCCCTGATGAGTGAAAGGCCAACTTACTGGCAAATAGCCAAAAAGATAGGAAAGAGCCCCAATTATGTGAAGAACATGATTGATGAAATGCTCCATAACGAATCCCTCAGAGGCATGTCAGTGTTTATAAATCCAACTATGATCGGTCTCAAATCTTATTTTCTTGTGGTTATGTGTGAAAATTCACAAATTATTGAGAGCGAAGACTTTAGAAGGGAAATAGGTGGGATTTACTCTATTCATTTCTCAGGAGTGAGAAAAGAGATCATAAATGTTGAGATGTATAAGGAAAACGACGATCAGATGAGGGAAGTAATGGATAAAATTGTCAGAATGGTTCCGGATTGCCATGTACTTTATTCCACCTATGAAATTTACGAAAACGTAACACTGGATCAAAAAACCCTTGAAATAGTCAGATATTTAATTCAGAGACCCATGGACAGTATTAACAGAATTTCATTATCCACAGGAATTCCGAGAAATGTTGTAGAGAAGAAGATTGAGAGAATGACTTCTGGTGACATTATAACTATAAGGCCAAACTTCAATGCTTACAGATACAGGAAATTAAACCTTGCAGTGATAAGTGTAGCCTATAGTGAAGATCTTAAGAAAGAAGTTAAGAAACAGATAATGGAAATTCTTGGGGACTACATAATCCAGGAAAGAAGGAATATAAAGGGAATTTTTGTGTTTTTAACAAGCCTACCTCACCTTGATGATGGAAAACCCGTGTTAGACAAACTAAATAAGATTGATGGTGCCATGGGCGTGACTCTTGTGTTTCCCTTTGAAAGCAATTTCTATATTCCAGATATACTGAAAGAAAGATTTGAAAAGGCTACCGGAAAACCATGGGAAGTGTGAAGATTATAAATCAGGAATTTCTGTATTTTAGAAAAATTCAGGATAAAATTTGAATTCACACCTCTGCTGAAACGTACATTCAATATAACTTCAAGGTTTCAAATGAAAATCCAGTCACTGATATCCTCTTTCGATCCATTGATACAATCTCTTTTGCCAGTAGCTCTTTCTGAATGACAGATAGAGAAGAATCAACACATCAATGGCAAATATAAGAGGTATTGTCACTGGGAATATTACCACCACAAATAGTGCAATAAGCATTGTAAAAGTTATGGGGAATACTGCAAATTGTGAGGCGTTATACGTGGATGGAAGGATATTTTCCTGTAAAATCTGGTACGGTTTTCTAAGAAATGAGAGGGAAAAGTTTATTCCTGAATAGAGTGGAGGGAATAGAATCAGGACAATGGTCATTATAAAAAATGTGTGAGATATATAAATTCCAAGAACTATGAAAGATATTATGAATGGCACTGATGCAAAGAGTGTCTGGAGAATTTTTGCCTCCATGACCTTTCTGAGATATATTTCAATTGGGATGGATGTGAATGAAAGCCACGCCCTTTCCTTGGACAGTGTTCCCGTACTCAACATAAGAGAAAGGAACCACGCAAAATAGGCAGCTAAAAGATATATACCGAAGGAACCGAATGTGCTCAGAAAGTTCCCTTGAAACTCAATGAGCAAGAAGGTAACTACAAATGCGATAGCACTAAGAATTGCAAACAACATGTAGATACTTACCCTGTTTACCTTCACCCTGATGTTTCCCATTGAGGCCACTCTGCTGGTGAAGTCCACCTGCCTGAAATGAAGTGACATTATGGCTTCCACCGGACTCTTCTCCTTAAAACTGAAACTCTTATCGTAGGAATTCTTTGTCCGCATTGAGAATGAAGAAATCCTGAATGGGAGAGATTCTCCTCTTATTGTTGTTGCTGCAACAGCTGTTGCAACGATTGTTAGAATTATAACAGTGAGAGATGAATAAGGATCAAGATAGGTTATAAAGGAGAGCGCTCCGTATGGAAAGCCGATAAATGAAGATACTATCCATCCTGCTTCAATTGCAGCCACAGGTACTTTTAAATTCATTCCCTTTCCCGCCATGTTTAAACTCATGGAGATTGGGAGAATGGCCATGCATATAATGGCCACAATTCCCAGAATAAAGCCTGATAAATTTGTTCTAAAAAATGCTATGGCCCCTGATGCTGCTGCAATGAATATAAGGGATGATGACAGAGCCTGAGCTATGAAAAATGCAGGAATGAGATCCCTGTTACGAACGGCAGATGTCAGAAGAAAATCAAGATCTGCCCTTGTAACAGATAGACCACCACCAACTGTGGCACTCAACAGAAACAACAAAAAGAAGAAGGCAAGATAATAGGAACCAAAGCTTTTTTCTGAATTAAAATCGAAGCCGAAACTTATGACAAAGAATGAGTATGCGAAAATGCCGAATAATATAAGGAGGAAAGCTCTGGAAAAGCGAGACTTAACAAGGAGTTTCATCACCTTAATGAACATCTTTCATCAATCCTGAGACTACACTCTCAATTGATCTGTTTTCCTCTTCCATATTCTCAAGTTCTTTCAGGGAACCATCCCAAACCTTCTTTCCTGAGGAGATTATAACAATACGCTGTGTCAGTCTTTTTGCAATTGATAGAATATGAGTTGATATTAAGAATGTGGCATTCATCTTCTCAAAATACTGGAATATGACCTCCTGGGTTGGAATATCAAGATAATTAAGAGGTTCATCCATTATGGCAAATTTTGGGTTATGAATTATGGATAGGGCCAGACAGAGTTTCTGCCTGTTTCCCCTTGACAGGGATAAGGGCTTTTGCTTTGACATTGCCTTGAGTGATAATATGTCAAGAAGATCCTCGATCTTTGATTCAAGATTCTCTGTCTGTCTTATGGCCCCAATGTATTCAAGATTTTCCCTTACTGAAAGATTGAGATAGGGACTTGCATCTTCCGGGAGATAACCTATAAGTTTCTTTGCTTCATATGAACTTGGTATATAACCGAATATTCTTACCTTTCCTGTATCGGGTTTCATCAATCCAGAGATAATTTTAAGTGAGGTTGATTTGCCTGCCCCATTTTCTCCCAACAGGGCCACTCTTTCGCCTTCTTTTATGTCAAGGGAGAAGTTGTCTACCGCCTTAATATTTCCATAGCTTTTTGACACATTTTCCATGAAAAGGGCGGATGAGTTCACTTGATCATAGGTTGCCATGGAATCCATATTAAGGAGAATTAAAACTCCATTAAATAGATTAAGAAAATGAAATCCTTCTTTAAAGATACCTAATGAAGGTTATGAAATGAAAATGCCTCAGACCTATGGAATGGATTTGTTTTTGAATATACAATTTAAATTCAAATCCCTTTCCTTATTGTCATATATATTTCCTCCCTCATCACATTTTTATCAGGTATCTGCTGACCCCGTATCATTTCCCTTATCATTGTGCCACTGAATCTTGTTCTATATTCCTCAGAATGGGAACATATTCTATCTGTGGTGAGTTCGTCGCATCTCCTGCAAAAAAATACTTCATCCACGAACACTGGAGTGATTCCAATATTACCCATACTTTTCAGGTATTCTCTGGATTCCATCTGACCGTAAAGATCTCCAACTCCCGCATGATCTCTGCCAATAATGAAGCTGGAACAGCCCATATTTTTCCTCATTATCATGTGGAGGAATGCTTCCCTTGGCCCCCCATACATCATGGCATAGTTGAGTGGATAAAGAAGAGTTCTGCCCACTGGTAGATAATTTTCAATATAGGTTTCATAGGCCATTACAATCAGATCGTCAGGGAGATCACCCTCCTTTTTGGGACCGAGTGAAGGCGTCAGCAAAAGAGAGTCACAATTCATAAGTGCCATTTTGTGAAGAAATTCATGCCCTCTGTGTGGTGCATTTCTGGTCTGAAAACCACACACATTTTGAAACCCACTTTCTGCCAGTTTCTTCCTTACCCATTCTGTGTCTTTTGATTTTATTACAAATGGAAAGTTTTCTCTTAGCACACACAGTATCTTTCCTGAGATGGCCTTTTCACCATTTTTCCTCATAGGTAGAGTATAAGGATGCTTTTCCACCTTTGGACCAAACAATTTTGTAAGATACCAATCCATATCCAGGACAAATTTTTCATATATCTCCATTATTCCTATTGGCTTATTTTCATAGGTTAATTGAACAACATCACCATTTCCTATGTTCTCCCATGCATTTGGTTCAATCTGGAGAATAATTGGAAAAGACCACTTTGTACCATTCGGGAGTGAATTATCCTCAAGTATTCCCCTTATCTCTTCAGGACCGTGAAAACCATCACAGGGGCTGAAATAACCGTTCCCTATATTCCAAAGGCTGTGAACGTAAAAATATGAGACTTCAATACTTTTTTCCGTCTTTCCCATATCCTCTCCTGGGCCATTTATTATTACTTTTCTTCGACCATGGTATTCCGGAATCATTCTAATTACCCCTTTTATGAATCCCGCACTCCTTTACACCACTCTCCCACCACCATCTGCCGTCTCTCTCGCCCTTTGAGGGTAATGTGCATGGTTCACACCCTATACTTTTATAGCCCCTTGAATAGAGTGGGTTTAAAGGTATTTTTTCCCTGTCTACATATTGATCCACATCACTTAATGTCCATTTTAAGAGAGGATTGCACTTTCTGTATGATTTATCTATCTCAATTATTGAACTCATCCTTCTCCATAAGGTCTGTTCTGATCTTATGCCCGTTATCCAGTCACTTCTTTCATCAAGCAATTTTTTAAGAGGCATAACCTTTCTAACATTGCAGCACATTTCCCTCTTTTCAACGCTTTCATAGAAAAGGTTTGGGCCATATGTATTTAGCATTTCTTCCACATCCCTTGAATTTGGGAAAAGAAACTTGATTTTCAAATTGTATTCCCTCCTTATGCTGTGAATAAATGAGTAGGTTTCTTGATTTAGCATCCCGGTGTCTATTGTATACACATCTCTGGTAAGATCGTTTTTGATCATAAGATCGAGAATTATCATATCTTCCTTGCTGAAACTGCTTAACAGAAACTCTTTCCCGTTACAGATTTGATCGAAATGGAGAAGTGCCTGCACCGTCTCCTCAACCTTATTATTATACACAATTGCTCAAATAATATGCATATAAATACATACGTTTAGGAAAAATATACGAACTTTTTACATATTTTACGCATATTTATAAGTAAAAAAATCATTATATCCTATGGACAGAGAATCTTTTCTGGGGCAAGAAATTTCTGGATTAAGCAGCGAAAGAATTAAAATGTCAGGTAAGACAATGGTAATTGACAGATTTGCATATGATTTGTCAGTTCTTGATAGGTTTGCACCCTTTGTTACCTATGTAAAGTTGGGCTGGGGTATACCATTTCTTCTGAATGAAGTGAATGTTAAGGAGAGAATACGGACCATAAGAGAAAAAGGGATAGGAGTTAGCAACGGAGGCACTTTCCTGGAGAATTTTATGATAAGGGGCAAATTGATGAAGGGCCTTTCAGTCATCAAATCTCTTGGATTTGATTATATTGAATTAAGCGAGGGAATAATGGATGTATCCAGACAGGAAAAAAACATCATAAGCGAATTTGCTGGTTCCAATAATATGCGTCTCATAATGGAGGTTGGAAAAAAGAATAGAAATGATCAGTTAAGTTTGCAGGATACAATTGAAAAAATTCATGAGGATATGGAATTTAATCCATTTATGGTAATTATAGAAGGGAGAGAATCAGGAAAGGATGTGGAAATATATGATCACGAGGGAAATATAAAATGGGACTGGGTGGAAGAGATATTGGACCAAATACCTCTGGAAAGGGTGATGTTTGAGGCACCCATAGAGTCTCAGCAGGCTGAACTTATAATAAGGCTAGGAAATCAGGTGAATCTTGGAAACATTTCACTGTATTCCATACCTGCAATGGCATCACAGAGATTCGGTGTGAGAGGTGATAATTTCGGGGTGGATTACCATGGCGATGAATTTCATGGGAGTCCTGCTACAAGATTTGTTTATCATGTAATCAAAAATTCAGTCTCCAGCGATCAGGCTAAGATCATGAGAATAACCGGGATGAGCAGGCGTACAGTTCAGAACTCACTTTTCGAACTCTTGAAGACGGGAATGATTTCAGAATTTCCAGATTCCAGGGATTTGAGAAGAAAGATATACCGGGTTAAAGCCCAGAGGAATTTATAATTTCGAGGAAAAAGAATAGGTACGAGAATGACATCCTTTAATCATGACCATGAACAAAAAGGATTTGCTTTCAACCCCAGTAAGAGACACATCGGTTAATGGCAAAACCACACTGAGTGATCTGATGAAGATGATGGAAGTTTCAGGTGGATTTACCACTTCGAAAATTTCAGTGGCTTATGAAATTTTAAAGGATATGTTTAATGAGGAAAATACAACCTTTCTATCCTTTCCCGCTGACATAATCTCAACAGGAACAAGAGGGGTGATAAATCAACTGGTGAAGAACAAGCTTGTGGATGTAATAATTACTACCACTGGCACTCTTGATCACGATATTGCAAGAACGTTCAAGGATTATTACTGTGGTTCTTTTGATTATCCTGATCGGGAACTGAAGGATCTTGGGATAAACAGGCTTGGTAGTGTGGTAATTCCTGATGAATCCTATGGAGAAATAATGGAATCATTCATGCAGCCTGAACTGGAGAAACTGTACAGTGAAAAGAAGACGTGGGCAACATGGGAGATAATTCAGAGAATCGGACTAGTGCTTAACAATGAGGATTCAATTCTCTATAATGCTGCCAGGAATGGAATAAAAGTATTCGTACCCGGAATTACAGATGGCTCATTCGGATCCCAACTCTGGTCATTCCGCGAAATGAATCATGACTTCATGGTGGATGTTCTTGCTGACGAACACGAGCTATCGGACATTATTTTTGACGCAAAGAAGACAGGCTCACTCATGATAGGTGGTGGGATATCAAAACATCATACCATATGGTGGAATCAATTCCGTGGTGGTTTAGATTATTCAGTTTACATAACCACAGCTCAGGAATATGATGGTTCACTGTCAGGAGCCAAACTGGAGGAGGCAATATCCTGGAAGAAGGTAAAACCTGATGCAAGATTTGTAAATGTATATGGAGATGTCACCCTTATACTTCCAGTTCTCATAGGCCCTCTCCTTTAGTTTTAGTTGAATCTTAAAACATTTTTTTCAGGAAAATACTTCGTGAAAAACATAAGTATGAATACAATTACCATAAGGGTCAGAGATATGATTCCAGGTTCTCCCAGGCCGACCTTGATATCGCTTATTGTATTATCCAGCCCAAATAAAATGTAGAAGAGAAGTGCCGGTAAAATTGCCATACCCCTGTTATTTACTTTGAAATTGGTGAGATAAAGAATGAATGCTATTATGAAGGAAACAAAGAACCAACCAATAAAATTTGAAATTGGATCTCCAAAGTACTGGGTTGGGACTGTCCAGTGCCATAGTTCTCTGGAATACCTTGGGTCAAAACTCAGATCAAAGGAAACCATAAGGAATGGTGCCAGAAAGAGCGAAGAGGCTTCCATAGCGTAAAAGAACAGGGAAGACCAGAGGAAGGGAATAAAAATTGGAACAGGGCCTATCTTTGGACCAAGAGCCGCAGTATAATAATAAGTTCCGAAGGGTATTCCAGTGTTTATGCTCAGGAATTCCATAGAGTAACCAACTACCCAGCCAAGAGCCAGAAGTTCAATAGTCTTTTTCCAGCCAATTAACAAAAGAGAACTTATTATGTAAACCAGGATAAGTAAAAATGAGACCATCATTGAATTGAAATATGGTAATTTTCCGATTTGAGGGATCTGACCAATGAAAAGATATAGAATATAAAGAAGGCTTACAACCCAGGCTATTTTCCACCTTTCCCTTATACTTTCCTCATTCATTCAGAGAGGATAAATAATTCCCTGTAATAATTTTTGCCTAATGCATTGCATTTCCTATTCCCATATTGAAAATGCTTGATATATTAACAATCCTATGATATTTTCTGGATCTTTTCAATAAAGAAAAAAAGTAATTTTGAAAGAGTGTTTAAACTATAAATTAAGCGTCGATCACGGATTCAGAAAATTTAACATGTAGGATATGGAAAATGGAGTTGGTGTTTTCTAAGCCTCCATTTAACTGACACTTCCAATTAATGCAATTGGAGATGCAATACAATTGGCAAGTTCAGGGGAAATATAGCTGGTGAGGGGCAGATTTGATTCAATGGGTTAAATTAATCCTTTATGCTGTTCCTGGATAAATCGCCTTGATGAGCAAATCTTAATGCACATTTACAATTAAGTCAATAGGGTGAAAAGGGATTGGAAAAATTTCAAGAGAACCCTTTTCATGTAAGGATTTAATTGAGAAAAAAATTTAACTGATCGGGAAATATGAAATTATGGTGGATAAACCGAACATAGATGAAAGGAAGTTAAAGGGTTACATAATACAGAACAGATCATACTCCTTATATGAAAATGATGATGGATCAGTTGAATTACATTTCTCCCCGGAAATGCCAGAGGCAGTGGCACATTTTCCAAACGGAGAACCTGTTGAGCACATTATGTTTGGATTCAAGGAAAAAGGTGTAATCTATTTTACAAAGTTTAAAACCGTAAGTTCACTTGGAGAAACCGAGACTGAACTGGAAGGTGAGGACGATCCAGTTATGCTGTGGCTTCAGTTTATCTGAATATGCTCATAATTTCATTGCCAAAAAAGGTTTATCCCACTCCACCATAGGATTAAGGTTTGCACGATTTAATTTATTGAGATCATTACGGTCAAAAATTTAATTTCAGAAATCAGAAACATCTATCTTTCACTTGATTTGATATTCTTATAAGTTCATAGGATATTGCTGAAGACTTTCACGGAAATTAAGGATTTTTATTGAAATATCGAGGATGCGAAATTCCAGAACTTCTTTCCTATTTATATTTATTATATTGTTATGGAAAATGAATTCTCTCTATGGAATGCCATATAAGAAATCAAAGAAAATTTGGATTAAAATTGAAAATTTTATTTTTATGGTACTCCGAGTTTTCGTGACCCTGATTTATTTTGAAATTTTTCTCCACACAAACAGAGCAACCACTGCAACTACTACGGCGGCAACAACCCCAATTTCTATGTAAGACATGGTCGTCGAAACTGCTAATTTTGAAAACTTTATTTCGATGGTTGTATTTTTTCCGCTTATTGTAATGTTACCTGATTTATTCCCTGTTGTATATCCACTTACAGGACGCAGAGAATATGTGTAGGTTCCATTGGGCAGATAGAGAGAAATGCTTGAACCAGTGACATTATGGGTCAATCCATTTAATGTTACTTCCCAGGTTGTTCCATTGGAAAGACCTGTTTCACTGAAAGTGACCTTGTATGTCAGTTGTATGAATTCTATGTAAACAGAGACTTCTTTTCCGTAAACATTCACAGGGCCGGCCTTATTCCTGATGGAATATCCATTTATGGAATTTACATTATAATTGTAACTACCGTTAGGTAAAGTCAGAGATATCTCAGAACCAGTGACAGTGTAAGAGGAGCCATTTATTATGAAAGACCATGATATTCCTGACCCAAGTCCTGTTTCAATGAAGTTAACAGGATAATTGACAGATGAGAATTTTATCTGGACTGTTTCTACGGAGTTTACAGATATGTTTCCCCCAATCGAAGTAAATTTTTTATCTGCTGTCCCTACAGTATACGAATAGTTTCCTCCTATTAGATTCACCGAATATATGGAACCAGATATCAATGCCCCGGAAGATTTAATGCCCGTAATGTTAAGATACCATGTTTCATTGGCTGGTAATCCACTTTCTTCAAAGGTGACATTATATCCCTTGGTCACAGCATAGGAGTGGAATATGCTTTCATCCCCATTATGATTTAAACCAAATATGGATTGATTTGTTGGACTGAATTCTATATTAGACTGTGGTTCCGATGTTAAAAGAGACATTTTCACCTGTCCATTGTCTGTATTTATTATGGTAATATTTCCAGTACATGCAAATAATGATGTACTTTCACTGGAAACATAGAGATACCCATTTAATGGATCAAAGTAACCTCCCAAAACCTCACCAGGTATAGTCGGGCCACTGCAGAACTTTGATGAAGTTGCATTAAAGATCAGATTGGTATTATTTATCTCATTGCTCACAATAAATTTGCCCTGCTGACCATAAGCAACCAGTAAATCTGTGCAATAATATTTTGGAGCTGCATAAAAAGCCTTCTGACCACTGGAAAGATTCAGGACATCGATGCCAGTACCATTTGCGATGAGCAGATCCTGCCTGTAGATGGTTGGTAAAAGCAGAATGGAATATCCGGAAATTGAATTCTGTGGACACAGTCCTGTGTAGTTATGCTCTGTAAGAATTTCACCTGTGTTTGAAAGGATAAATGAAGTGCCATTATCAGAATTCGTATTATTAAAGCCGAATATGTATATGTCCCTGGAATTTGTTGATTGAGTTATTGCAAAGTCGCTACCTTTTAAAGAAGGAAGTGTAATATTTTTTATTATGGAAAGAGTCTGCGCATCTATTATGGTAAGATTTCCTGTACCCCTGTTACTAACATACAGATATCCATTTTGGTGGTCATAGTATCCACAAGCCGGGAAAGAATTTGATCCAAGGGTTATATTTTTCATGTAAACTCCACTGGATATGTTATAAGGAACAATAACTCCAAGGCATTGAATTATTGAGAAAATTACATTGGTTGAACTGTCAAGAACGAGAGAAGACGGATTGGCTCCGCCAGTTAATATATTATTGTAACCGTTGTTCATCTCTCTCAGTGAGGGGTTGAATGATTTCAATGGATCCAGCAGAGATTGATTTGCTGGGCTATCATATATTACCCTGTATATTCGATTTTGGCCATTGACAAGGACCCTTGTATAATTAGGTAATGGTACATACATATTGGCTGTTTCCTTAAAGTCTACTGTGTATGTTCCATTTTGCAGTGGAATTGTGAGTGATGTTTTATTGGTTTCATAAGTTGTAAAATTTGTTGAATTTGTAAATATATTAAAACTCCACTGAGTGCCATCAGGAAGCCCACTCTCAAGGAAAGTGGTATCTGTCTTTGCAACCGTGAAGGAGATGTTCACAATTATGTTCTGATTTGCCACTGTGAATGTCCCCATATTGCTCGTTGCCTGATAGCCACTCTGATCTGAGTATACTGTGTAGTTATAGACACCATTTGGAAGTAACATACTAACCTGTGATAGAGTGGTCTCACCATTGTTTCCAAGTGCGCTGAACACATTTAGAATGTCGTAACTCCACGGACTACAACTGGGTAGTCCCTCTTCATTCAAATCCACATTATGCAATATAAAGGAATAGGGTAGATTTCTCCCCTGAGGTGTTAGGTTAAATTCCATTATGTACCTAAAATTATTCACCGCGGGGAAATCGTTACTTTGAAAACCCAGTGTTATGTTCAACCCTTTTCTACTTCCCATATTTAGACATATTGACGATGAGTTTTGATAGATGTTATTTACTGTACCTCTTGTATACGTGTCGTTTATGAATCCAGTTCCAAAAATATTGTATGCATTTGTGTCAATGGATTTTGAGTAGTTATATTCAAACGGTCCAGAACTGTTATATACCGTTAATCCAAGTCCATTGGTTTGGTTCTCTGCCCATCCAGAGGTCATAACTGGATAGGTGTAATCTAAGCCATTTCCTCCGAAACCTACGCCACCAAGATCGTAGGAAGTACTACCATTGGTCTTAGGGCTGTTCATTATTCCGTAAGCCTCAACGCAGGAAGGATATCCGTATTGACTTCGTGAGGTTATATAGGAGTTTGAAGCTGTGAAGGTTATTCCATTATCTACTTTGTAATTGTTATTTTCGTATAACCACTTACTTGTATTCAGTTTTGTACCTGCAAAGTTATCATAAAAATTGAATATATGAGCGCCGTCGTCGTATAATCCGTATACATTTGTGAGCTGTGGTGCCTCACCAATGGAATAATTATTCAGTATATTTGTACCAATTGTGGCGTAATCCATATAGATTTGCATGTAATCGTGCGCAGGTATACTCTGATTTATTCTTAACCAATAGGATGTGTTGAAGGCCTGGTTACTATTTCCAGATTGAAGCCACGATGGTACTAGATTAATTCCACCTGTCATGAAAAATACATTAGAAAGATTTGGATTCTCGTAGGGATATCTGGAGCTGTTTACAATTATGTGTTCCACAAAATTGGGGGGAGTTGGACTTGACATATTATTTATTATGTAAAATGTAGTTATGGTCCCATAGTTAAAGGACACATTATTGTGAACAAGAATCTTTCAATCATTTGATTGCGGTTCCAGAAAGGCAAATCCTGCAAGAAGCATACAAGAGCATAGCACTATGGCTATTGCTCCTTGAAATTTTTTTACCATGTTTATATACAAATAGTAAAGATTTAACTCTTATGTGTCAAATTTAGTGACAATTTATTTATCTATACATATTTGTGAAAAAAGCTTTAAGTGTTACCAATACTCAGAAATTTCAGGTTTAAACCTGAACCAAAATTTCACTATTCTTCATATTATCTAACAAGCCAAGTCACCTTTTTGAGAATTGGAATTACTTATTCAATTTACCATACTTTTGCATATATGGTTTTTACCATAGATCCATAAAAATTTTATTTTTTGAGTTTCAGTGCAAACAGTTAGTGCTTGAAAGAAGTCTCATATATTGCATTCAAACTCCCCTGTTATATTACATACTTTCCTTTTTATACCTATGCAGTTCCCGATGAAAGCAGGAAGAACTAAGGAATAAAGGAAAATCAGAAATACTCATTATTATAGAATAATTGTCTGGAATGAACAGATAGAAGTGATGAGAGAAGGTCAAAAGAGATTTGTTTAAGGAAAGGAAATAATATTAAGATGAGATAAAATGAAAAAGAATGAAGATATGTTAAAATTTCAAAACAGGATCAATACTATAATTTTAGGCGATTCGATAGAAATTATGAAACAACTCCCAGACGAGAGCATTGATCTTATTTTTGCAGATCCTCCCTATAATTTACAATTGGAGAAGGAATTGTACAGGCCTAACGAAACCAGAGTAAATGGTGTGAATGAAGAGTGGGACAGATTTAAATCCTTTGAGGATTATGATAATTTCACAAGAGATTGGTTGAAGGAGTGCAAAAGAATTCTGAAAAAAAATGGCGCCATCTGGGTTATTGGTACATATCACAATATTTTCAGGATAGGAAAAATAATGCAGGATTTGGGTTACTGGATATTAAACGATGTAGTATGGATTAAAACAAACCCTATGCCAAATTTTAAGGGGACCAGATTTAACAATGCGCAGGAAACTTTAATTTGGGCCTCTAAGGATAAAGAGTCAAAGTATACCTTTAATTATAAAACTATGAAAACATATAACGACGATTTACAAATGAGAAGTGATTGGTATATTCCAATATGCCAGGGAGCAGAAAGAATCAAGGTTGACGGACAAAAGGCCCATCCTACCCAAAAACCGGAAGCTTTGCTTTACAGGATTATTACGGCAACTTCAAAGCCGGATGATATTATTTTAGATCCCTTTGCAGGAACTGGAACAACACTGGTCGTCGCTAAAAAATTGGGAAGAAAATTTGTAGGAATTGAAAGGGAGCCATCGTATATTGAACTTGTCAGGATAAGATTAGAGAGTACAAATTCATATGAGAGAAATTTATTGGACAATCCCTTAGAGATTAAAAATAAAAGATTGCCATTCGGTAGTTTGATTGAAAGGGGGTATGTTAGAGCAGGGGAATACTTATATTCGGAAAATGGAGAGCACAGAGCCTTAATTTTAGCAAATGGGACATTATCCTATGAGAATATAAAAGGTTCGATCCACAGAGTAAGTGCATACATATTAAACAAGCAAGCCAATAATGGATGGACTTTCTGGTATGTTAAAAGAGATAACAGGTATGTAAGTATAAACGATTTAAGGAAGAAATCATTAAATGAAATATGATTGCCATTCATGAAATGGAAAAAAGAAATAAATATTAGAATCAAGATTTAATAAATAATTAGCGTAGAGGTAAAAATAACTTTTTACCGGTTGAAAGAATGGGATGAACCCCCCATAAATACCTAGAAAAAACATGGAAACAATTTAGACGTGGTATACATCAATTAATAAATCCAATAATTGTTGGAGGAAATGCCTTATATTCCCCATATTTAAATGGGGCTGACCGGATTCGAACCGGTGACCTCCCGGTTATCAGCCGGGTGCTCCAACCATGCTAAGCTACAGCCCCAATACCAAGTGCATTTTTCATAAAGTAATAAAAGTTTCGAAATAATGCACTCTTATCCTTAATTGAAATTAAACCTACGTTTTACTAAGCATATAAAAAGAGATAATTTAGTATATATTGAAAAAATATAACCTCAGTGACTTTAAGGCCGGATTATGTTAAGGTTAAACTCCCAGGTGGAGAGAACTTCACACAGATAAATCATCTTTTGAGGGAATCCTCTCTTCATACAGTTTGTGAGGAGGCCAGATGCCCGAATCTCTCCGAATGCTGGGAATCCGGAACCGCAACATTTATGATCCTTGGAAAAAACTGTTCAAGAGGGTGCAGGTTTTGTTCAGTCACCCATGGAGGAATGGAACCTTTGGATCCAGAAGAACCAAGAAAAGTAAAGGATTCTGTAAGGACTATGGGTCTGAAATATGCCGTGATAACGTCCGTTGACAGAGATGATCTTCCTGATCAGGGCGCAAACCATTATGCTCAAACCATTAGTGAGATAAAGTCGCTTAATGTTCTCGTTGAGGCCTTGATACCTGATTTTCAGGGTAGAAAGGATCTTCTGGACATTGTTCTGGAATCCAGGCCGGACGTTCTAGCCCATAATGTGGAGACCGTGAGGAGATTGTCACCAAAAATAAGAGACGCAAGGGCAGGATATGATCAGTCCCTAAATGTTCTCAGATATGCAAAGGATAGATTCCCTGAGTTAACCACAAAATCATCCGTAATGCTAGGGCATGGTGAGAGAGATGATGAAGTTTTGGAAACGATGGATGACCTCAGGGGAGTGGGGGTTGATATATTGACCATAGGTCAGTATTTGAGGCCTTCCAAGAAGCAGATAGAAGTTTTTGAATACTCCCCAATGGAGAGATTCAAAAGGTTAGAAAAAGAGGCATACAAAAGAGGATTCAGATTCGTGGCCTCTGGTCCTCTGGTAAGAACCTCATACAGAGCATTTGAGGGCTGGGCCATGAGAAATATTACGCTAAATGAGAGGTGAGTAGGTTATGGATGAAAAAGAGATGTTTGTAAATGCGTACAAGACCATGGTTCTAGCAAGAACTTTGGACAGGAAGATTGTAACAGCTCAGAGACAGGGAAGAGTGGGTTTTTATACACCTACTATGGGACAGGAAGCCCTCCAGGTTGGAATGTCAATGGCACTGGAGAAGGATGACCTAATCTATGAGTACTACAGGGATGTGCCCTTTATGCTCCATAGAGGAGTTCCAATTGATACCCTGATAGATCAGATAATGGGCAACAGCATGGATAATGAAAAGGGGAGGCAGATGCCATCCCATTACAGTGCAAAGGATTATAATTTCATGTCGGTTCAAAGTCCAGTCGCAACAAACCTTCCACTTGCAGTGGGAGCAGCATATGCGACAAAATATAGAAAAAAGAAAAATATAGTTGTGACAACCTTTGGAGATGGATCTACATCAACGCCAGATTTCCACGCAGCCATGAACCTGGCAGCTGTTTTTGATCTGCCGGTTGTTTTCCTGTGTGAAAATAATAAATGGGCAATATCCCTGCCTGTTGAAAAACAGACAAAGGTTGAGATTTGGAAGAAGGCAGAGGCCTATGGAATGAAGGGTGTAAAGGTTGATGGAAACGATCTCTTTGCAATGTATGAAGTTGCAAAAGCAGAGGTTGAAAGAACAAGGACCTCTGGAGAGCCTGTGCTTATTGAAGCAGTAAGTTACAGAATGGGTCCACACTCTACATCAGACGATCCCTCTAAATACAGAACAGATACAATAAAGGAAGGCTCTGAAGGTGATCCTATTGTGATAGCAGAGAAAAAAATGAAGGAAAAAGGATACCTGAATGACGAGGAGATTGAGAAGATAAAGAATGATGCCAAGGAGCTTGTGGACAGAAAGTTTGAGGAAAGAGAGAAGGTGGCACCCCCCTCTCCTGAAACAATGTTCCAGGATGTATATGAAAAGGCAACATGGATTATAGAAGAAGAGAAGGGTGAGATACTATGAGTTCAAAGCAAATGAATATGGTTCAGGCCATAAATGCAACGCTTGATTCTTTTATGGCAAAGGACGATTCTGTGATTCTCCTTGGAGAAGATATCGGAAAAGACGGTGGTGTGTTTAGAGTAACAGAAGGCCTTCAGGCAAAATATGGAACAGAAAGGGTAATTGATACACCTCTTGTGGAGCTTGGTATTGTGGGAATGGCAATTGGTATGGCAGTGAGTGGGTTAAGGCCAGTTCCAGAAATACAGTTCCAGGATTTCATATTCACAGCCTTTGATCAGCTGGTAAATCAGGCTGCAAAGATGAGATACAGAAGTGGTGGTAGCTATACAGTACCTATGGTTCTGAGAACTCCATATGGAGGGGGGATAAAGGGGGGTCTATACCATTCCCAGAGTGGAGAGGCGTACTTTGCCCACACTGCAGGTCTTACAGTCATCTCCCCATCAAATCCCTATGATGCAAAGGGTCTGCTGTCATCCAGTCTCAAGGCCAATGATCCCATAATATTTCTCGAACCAAAGAGACTGTACAGGAGTATAAAGTCAGATGTGCCTGATGAGGACTATGAAATTCCGATTGGAAAAGCTTCCCTAATCCACGAAGGTGATGATTTGACATTCATAACATACGGTTCAATGGTTCCACTGGTTGTGAATACAGTTTCCAAAAATAACCTCAATGCAGATGTGATTGATCTCAGAACAATTATGCCCTATGATGGTGAAACCATACTGAATTCGGTCAAAAAAACCGGGAAGGTGATAATAGTACACGAGGCACCAAGAACTCTTGGTATGGGTGCTGAATTATCCGCCTTTATATCAGAAAGGGCAATCGATTATCTCATGGGCCCAATTCTCAGAGTTACAGGACCAGATACACCTTTTCCGTACAGGTTGGAGGATTATTATATGCCAAATGAGACAAGAATTTTAAAGGCTGTTAAAAAATTGCAGGAGTTCAGGTGATAGAAATGTTTAAATTTAAGTTACCAGATATTGGAGAAGGTGTCACAGAAGGAGAAATAATAAAATGGCTGGTAAAGGAGGGTGACACTGTCAAAAAAGATCAGGAAATGGTTGAAATAATGACCGATAAGGTTAACATAAGTATACCTTCTCCGGTCGAAGGAAAAGTTACAAAGATACTCTTTCAGGAAGGCAACGTAGTGCAGGTAGGAAAAGAAATAATAGAAATAGACGATGGGCAGGATCATCCTGAAGCAGGGCCTTCGGAAGTGAAATCCGATGAAAAGCCAGGAAATGAAACTGCTCCGGGGTCTGTTGAGGAAAAAAGCATATCTGGAAGTGATAAAAAAATGACAGAAAATGGAGATGAAAGGAGGATTCTTGCCTCACCAACAATAAGAAGAATAGCAAAGGAAAGAGGAATAGATCTCGATTTGGTAAAACCAACAGGGCCAAATGGCAGGGTTACCATTGAAGACCTTGACAGAACCGAGAGAGAACTCAAGGAGGCAGAAGAACTCAAAAAATCAGGAGTCGCTGCCACAAAGGCCGTGGAGCCACAGAAGACTATTGCAGAAAAGCCAAAGGAACCTGCGGTTCAAACAGAGGCAGTGAAAGAGGCCGCTCCAGTTAAGGATGTTAAAACAGACGAAAAACCGCCAGAAGTCCTTAGTCCTCAAGTCACGAAGGAAAATGCCGATAAAATAAAGTCTGTAGAGGGGGACCAGGTATTTGAACCAAGGGGCTTAAGAAGACTTATATTTGAGAAAATGACAAAATCAAAGCAACTAATGCCACATTTTATGGTCGCTGAAACTGTAGATATCACCCAGATAGTCTCCAAAATGAATGAACTTAAGGATAAGGGATCAAAGGTTACCCTTACACCATTCTTTGTAAAGGCTGTTGCAGTGGCATTATCCGAATTTCCTAAATTTAATGCCCATTACGATGAGGCAGGGAAGAAATATATATTTAAAAAGAACATAAATATTGGAGTTGCAATTGATACGCCCGATGGACTCACAGTCGCCGTTATAAAAAATGCCATTGACAAATCTGTAGTTCAAATATCGGATGAAATTTCAGAACTGGCAAGAAAAGCAAGGGAAAACAAGCTTACCTTACAGGATGTTCAGGATTCCACCTTCACTCTAACAAATGTTGGGACCATTGGGGGAATTATATCCACACCAATAATCAACTATCCGGAGGTTGCTATACTCGCTGTACACAGAATGCTTAACGAATCAGATGGAACCAATTCAAAAAACATAATGTATATATCCCTGTCATGTGATCACAGACTGATAGATGGGGCTGATGCAGCCAGATTCATAATCAAAGTAAAAGGATATCTTCAAGACCCCATATCATTCCTCATAAGGTGAGAAAAAAGTGAAGTACGATGCTATCGTAATAGGTGGAGGGCCAGGCGGATACGCCACGGCAATTAGACTGGGTCAAAGAGGTAAAAGTGTGCTTCTCGTAGAGAAGAACAAAATTGGAGGAGAGTGCCTTAACTATGGATGCATTCCTTCAAAAGCACTTATTGAGATGGCAAACGATCTTGGATATTTGAAGAGCCTTCCAGGAGTGAGAATTAGTTATAATATAGATATGTCCCAATGGCAGAACTGGAAATGGACAATGATTAACAGACTGGTATCAGGTGTTGAAACCTTATGCAGAGTCTATGGTGTAAGAATCATTGCTGGAGAAGCTTTTATAGAAGACAAACAGCACGTTAGAGTTGGTTCTGAAGTTCATCAGTGCGACAATCTTGTGATCGCTACCGGTTCATCACCTGTACAGATTCCAACATTTAAGGATGTTTTATACAACAGGGAAATACTGGATCTGAAGACAATCCCAAAAGATCTTATAATAATAGGCGGAGGATATATAGGAGTTGAACTAGGTACGGCCTTTGCCAAACTTGGATCACAGGTAACATTAATTGAAATGCTACCCAACATACTTTCTGGAATTGATCCTGAACTTGTGAAGCCAGTGGAGAGGAGGATGAAGGAACTGGGTGTAAGAGTAATGCTTTCTGCTAAGGTGGCGTCAGTTGAAAGGAGAGACAGATACTATGTCAGGATGGAATCTGGAGCAAATCTTTCTGCAGATGCAGTTCTTGTTACCGTAGGCAGAAAACCAAATACCGAAGGATTTGGCCTTGAAAACCTCAAACTTGAAATGGACGGACAATTCATAAAGACTAACAACAGAAAGATGACAAGCGAAACAGGAGTATATGCAGTGGGCGATGTATCTGGAGGTCCAATGCTTGCCCATAAGGCCTTTTATGAGGGAGAGGTTGTAGCAGAAAACATAGCAGGAAAGAAAGCAACCCTCGATTATTATGCAATGCCGATCGTAGTATTTTCAGATCCTGAAATAGCATACACAGGTGAAAAGGGAGAAAAATCAACCAGGTATCCACTCGCAGCAAATGGAAGGAGTCAGGGCTTAAACAGCTCCCAGGGTTTCTATTCAATTTATTATAATGCAGACGGTACAATTACGGGAGCAGGTATTGCAGCTCCACACGCCTCAGAAATGATATCTGAGCTTTCCCTGTCAGTCGAGGCTGGTCTCAATGTACAGGATATCGGTGCCACAATACATCCACACCCCACAATTTCAGAGGGAATAGAGGAATCTGCTCAGATTGCATATGATAAACCACTTCACTTCAAGCCAATTTCTTGATCTGGGCGAAATGCCCTTCGAAAGGGCATTAATTATTCAAAGAGAGATCCACTCCTTAAGAGTCAGGGATGTTATACCTGACACATTTATTTTTGTTGAGCACAACCCAGGTGTTTATACCATAGGCAGGAATTCTAAGAAGGAAAATTTTCCAGGAATAGAAGCTATCGAGATAGAAAGGGGAGGTGATGTAACTTATCACGGCCCAGGCCAGCTCGTAATGTATCCTATCGTGCGTGTCTTTTATTCCTATAACAGCATGGATATACCACTATTTGTTAAAAGAATGGAAGATATTGTTATACGTGCCCTTGAAAGGATGAATTTTAAAACTCATTTTGGTGATGAGCCCGGTATATGGGTTTACAACTCGCCGGAGGGAGACAGGAAAGTATGTTCCGTTGGTATGAAGATCAGGGATGGAGTTTCATTCCACGGCATTTCCGTGAATTATTCAAAAACATGCCTTGAAGGATTTATGAAGATTCACCCCTGTGGTCTTGATCCCAATGTCATGGGGTACCTGGGCATATCAAAAGAGATGTTAAAGGAAAACCTTATAAAAAGCATAGGAGAAGTTTACCCGGAACTTACAATAACATCCCTTGAAAGAATGAGAGAAAAATGGGATTAATCCAACTCTGATGTTCTGTTAAGTGTTGCTCCTCCTATGAGGCCCCCAAGTCCAGGAACTACAACACCCTCAACAATTAGCCCTATCAATGCCTTGACTGGATTTGAACCGGTAATTGCTGCCCTTGTCTCTGTGTATACCTTAACTATAACATTGGTTAAATAAAAATTTCCGGTGTATGATGTTATTGTCGTTATTGTGCTTGGATTTACATAATAGGAAATTTCAATAAGTGCAATTGTTAGAATCAGGCCCCCTATTAGTCCAGCAGCAAAGCCCGGTAGCTTACCCTTTGCAACCAGGCCCCCAAAAAAACCTGATATTAACCAGCCGATTCCAAAAGAAGGCCCCATGAAAATGAGTGAAATAAAGGTTGCAAATATTCCAACCCCGATGCTCCCATTGCTCCTTTGTTCAGCGAATAATCTTCTCGCCATATAGGATTAATCAAACGTCCATATATTAATCTTTTTTGATTTGAGAAGAAGTACCTTATTATAAGGCATTATTTGATAAAATAATACTAATTAACTCTTCCGTTATTTTGAGGTATGATTCCAAGAGTACTGACTGTTGCCGGCTCCGATTCAGGTGGAGGGGCAGGCATTCAGGCAGATATAAAAACAATAACCTCATTGAAGGCCTTCGCAACCTCGGTGATCGTAGCACTTACGGCACAGAACAGCACTGAAGTTCTGGACATAGTTCCCATTTCACCATCATTTATTGAAAAGCAGATGGATGCAGTTCTGTCAGATATTGGTACGGACAGTGCAAAGACAGGGATGCTTTACTCTTCAAACATAATAGGATCAGTTGCAGGAAAGTTTACTGAATACGGAGTAAAGCATATTGTGATTGATCCAGTGATGATATCCAAATCAGGTGCTGTGTTATTGAGAGAAGAAGCGATTGAAGCCCTTAAAAAGAGGCTGTTTCCAATTGCTGAACTGATCACACCAAATATTCCTGAAGCTGAAAAGATTTCAGGCATTTCCATTAAAAATAAGGAGCAAATGATAAGGGCCGCAGAAATAATTAGTGATATGAACGGTACAGATGTACTTGTAAAGGGCGGTCACTCAGAAGACCAAAAATCGACCGATATTCTATACACAGATTCAAAGGTTATTGAAATCCATGGAAGAAGAATAGATACAAAAAATACCCATGGAACTGGAGACACATACTCTTCCGCCATAGCTACAAATCTTGCCTTTGGGAACAATCTTGAAAACTCTGTAAAAAAGGCAAAGGAATACCTTCAGGGGGCAATTGAGCATTCTTTCCCAATGGGAAGAGGCTATGGACCACTGTGCCATTTCTGGAATTTAAAAGAGGAGTGAAATGAAAATCTACAGCAAATTTGATGAAAGCCTGCTTGGGGAAGCTGAAGGATCAGAAAATGATCCAATTTCAGACAAAGAGAGTATAATAAATCCACTGAAAATTGGAAGATTAATATCAGAAGGTCTCAGAGATATTAGAAAAAACAGGGATATGATGAATGTATACAGCCATGAGACGGGAAAGACCATAATATCATGCAAGCAGGAGATAGATACAACCCTGTTGTTTCTGGAGATCAGTGGCCTCAGGAAAATATATGAAAAGTACGGGGAAAGATCGGTTAGTTCAAGGTCATTCATCAAGGATACCGCAACATTTCTGGACGAAGGAATTCCCATTTTCTCAATGACAAACCAGATCCTCAGAAACCTGATGGAAGGAAGGGCAAATGTCATATGCCACAGTGAGAATGCCCCATTAACTACAATGTACCTTGTGCAGCAGATCACAGACATTTATGATGCGTCAAATTCTATTTTCTATCACCTTATTGGTGAAAGGGGAATAAATGAGAAACTGAACATTAATGTGGATAAGGCATACATATGGGGCAGTGACTATAAAATCAGAGAACTAGAGAGACTCATGAACAGGAGGGTAAATGAGAGAAAAACCTCAAATTATCCTGTTATAGTGAGAAATTACAGCAGTATTTCTTCAGCCCTGGATAGAATTATGAATATGTCTCTAAATTCAATTTCAAACAATGGGTTAAGAGGACAGATTTACCTAGTACAGGACAAGGATTTTGTCTTTTTCAGGAACAGGGTCACTGAGCTGTTAAAGCGAACCGCAGATGAATATTACGGACCGGAATCATCGGTGAATTATTTCTCATCTAAGAGTCACGCAGAGAATACCAGGAAGAGAGTGGCTTCTCTCCTTGGAACGGGATGGGATTACTTGGAAGATCTCCCTGAGACCGTTCACGTTCTTGCTGATCAGTACGGAGATATACCCGAGAAAATAGAGATGTTAGATGGCCCTGTGATTGAGATAATGCACTATTCATCCCTTATGGACTGCGCGAAACGTATAGAAAGAATGGATTTTGGAGATCGAATAAACATTTTCGGTGACTCCATGAACGATCTGGAGTTTCTCAGGGAATTCTTTGGCGCAAGAAAAATGGTAATTAATGGAAAATCTACCAATGAAATGATGACCGATTTTATTGCTTAATCAGTCTTTCTCATTCTTTTAATGATTTCATCGGCAAATTCTGAACATTTCAGTGCCTTTATGTTCATTATTCTTGCCAGATCCTGTGTTACCTTCTGGTCCCTATAGCACTCTGTAACAGCCGAATCCAGTATCTGGGCAGCTTCATGCCATCCCATATGATCGAGCATCATTACTCCGGAAAGTATCAGGGACGTTGGGTTTGCAATATCCATTCCTGCGTATTTTGGAGCAGTTCCATGAACAGCCTCAAATATTGCATATATGTCTCCAATGTTTGCACCAGGAGCTATACCTATACCACCTACCTGAGCCGCTATGGCATCAGAAAGGAAATCCCCAATTAAGTTGGGGGTTGCAATCACATCATATTCCGCTGTTCTCGTCAGGACCTGCTGGAACATATTGTCAGCAATTCTGTCCTTCATGACGATCTTTCCTGAGAAGGCATCCGGATTCTGTAAGTATTCCTCCTCTTTCACTGTCTGTTCCCCAAACTCATTGCTGGCGACCTCATAACCCCAGTCCTTAAATGCCCCTTCTGTGTATTTCATAATGTTTCCCTTATGAACAAGAGTAACACTTCTTCTCTTATTGGCAATTGCAAATTCTATAGCCTTTCTGACAAGCCTCTGACTCTTAAATCTGCTGATTGGCTTAATACCTATGCCTGTATCGTCAGTAAGTTCAATATTGAACTGGGAATTAAGAAAACTCCTTACCTTTTTTGCCTCTTCAGAATCGTATTTCCACTCTATTCCAGCATACAGATCTTCCGTATTCTCTCTGAATACGACCATGTTCATGTTTTCCGGATGTGTAACAGGGGACGGAACTCCCGGGAAATATTTAACAGGACGAACATTGGCGTACAGATCGAAATGCTGTCTCAATGTTACATTAAGACTCCTGAAACCCTTTCCGATAGGTGTCGTTAAGGGCCCCTTAATGGAAATTACACATTTCGCCAGCTGATCAAGGCTCTGCTGTGGAAGATGCTTTCCCGTCTTTTCGTAGGCTTCTTCACCGGCCTGAATCTTCTCCCATTCAATTGATTTAGATCCATTGTATGCAACTTCAATGGATGCATTTACCACCTTAATCATGGCGCTTGTAATATCCGGGCCAATACCGTCACCTTCTATGTATCCTATGGTTGGTTTTTCTGGAATTTTCAGTTTTCCATTTTCAACTGTTATATATGACATATAATCCATGATGCCTATTTCAATGAAAACCTTTAGTATGGTTTATTTTCCCATGCATCATTTAATATCTTTAATATATTTCATCTACGAACAGCAGGGTATGCAATATTTTCCATAAAGAGAATTCTTTTCACAGATCACATTGATCCGTGGAGATATTTGGAATATGACGAAACAGTTCTGCAAAATTCTTCCCTTAATAAGCAATCTCACACACTGCCGTCAAAAATAAGTAAAAAATCTAATAATTAAATTTTTTTGATTGCTGTGAAATCAAAATCATCGATTTTGTGTATTCCCCGATTCATCATTTCATTCATTTCCTCTATAAATTCCGATTTCACAATGGAATCCCCTCTAAAATACCCGGTAGCGATCTGGAATGTTGCAGAAACTATTGAATTACCATCCTTATCTCCATATATGGTAAACTGAAACATGAAGGAATCCTTTGAAGAATTTATTCCTCTGTAAATGACAGATTCATCTGTTTCCTCTATCCTGAATTCATACACATTGGTTCTTGACATCCCAAATCTTTTCCATACAAAAGTCACTTTGTATTTGCCATCATCCAATGATTCAACAGATGAAATTACATTTCCATGTTCCATAACGGTCTTTGGTGATCTCAGAATTTCCCTGCATTCCTTTGTATTTGCATTAACCTTTTTTTTGGTCCTATATTCAATCAACGAACCACCGAAGTAAATATGTGGATCAGCGTGTAAATCTTACACCATATATGTTAGGGATAGAGTTAAAAAATAGGAATAGTATAAATTCTTTCCTTTAAGACGAACCTCCAGACGAGGATAATTATTTTCAGCAAATATACCAATGCATTGAAGAAAAATGGCATAAAAATAAATAAAGTTAAAAAGAATGCAATTCCCTTGAAATGTTCAATTAATGATAAATGGAATGCTTTTAAAGATCATTGAAAACAGGCACAAAAGGGTGCTTGTTCTAAATATTTTGGCACCTTTCATTTCATCATCCCTATCAGATTCAAAAGAATTAGAATCATTCTAATTTTTATAGAAAATAAAACCTAATTAATAGCTGAAAGAAATACCAATGAAAATACATGAGAGATCTTGTTCTTGGTTTGCAGTTTGGTGACGAGGGGAAAGGAAAGATAACTGATTTTATATCACAGGAAAATTCTGTGTTAATAAGGTATAATGGGGGAACAAATGCAGGTCACACTGTAGTCACAAAAAAGGGAAAATTCAAGTTTCACCTCCTTCCTGCAGGATCTCTGAAGGCATCCAGCATAGTTCTGGGAAACGGAATGGTAATAGAACCTGAGGCACTTGTTAAGGAGATTGGAGACGTGCTTGCAGAGAATCCAAATCTCAAAATTTTTATAAGCTCCTCAGCCCACGTTGTAACGAAGCTCCATAAATATATGGATGGAGCGCAGGAAAAAATGAGAGGGGACATGAAGATTGGAACAACATCTCACGGTATAGGTCCCACATACGAGGAGAAGTATTCAAGAAATGGAATCAGAGTGGAAGATCTTGGAAAAAGGGAAATTATACTTAAAAAGTTAAAATTTATCAGGGATTTAAGAAGTTCTGAACTGGTAAATTCACCCTTTACTGATGAAGAACTTGAGAGGATGGCAGATGATCTCCACGAAAAATGGGATTATTTCAAAAGTTTTGTAACAAGAACTGAATACTACCTGTTTAATGCCGTAAATACAAATCAACACATGGTGTTCGAGGGTGGCCATGGAACAATGCTGGACATTGATTTTGGTACCTATCCCTATGTAACTTCATCAAACACAATTTCAGGTTCACTTCATACAGGTTCAGGCATCTCTCTGAGGAAAATTGACAGGATCATAGGTGTTGTCAAGGCCTATACCTCCAGAGTGGGTGAAGGGCCATTTCCAACAGAACTCTATGGAGACGAAGCTGACAGGCTTAGGGAGGCGGGTGGAGAATACGGAACTACCACTGGGAGACCTCGAAGGGTTGGCTGGCTGGACATACCACTTGTAAATTACGCTGCAACACTTAACGATGTTGATGAAATAGCAATAACAAAGCTTGATGTATTGGGAGAATTCAAAAATATTAAGATATGCACCTCCTATGGAAAAAATATTAAGGAACCAATAAACGCACTCTTGGGAAAGGAAAAGGCTGTTCCTGAGTATATTGAGATGGATAGCTGGGGAAAGTTGAACGAGAGTGAGATTGAGGAAATAGTTAGAAAAGGTTATGAATCAGTTCCGGAAGAGATGAAAAGATACATCACCACCGTTGAAAAACTTACCGGAAAGCCTGTAAAGATAGTGTCCATAGGGCAAATAAGGGAAAGCACAATTGTAAGAAAATAAGTACCAAATATATTAGGTATTGATTAAAAGTATAACAAAGACATGAATGAATCATGTCATTTTTAAAAAATTTTCTTTCAGATTCAGATCAGTTGATGCTTCTGCTAGGAAACGAGGCTATAGCACGAGGAGCCATTGAGGCAGGTGTGGGTTTTGCAGCAACATATCCTGGAACTCCTTCAAGCGAAGTCGGAGAAATTCTTATGAAGGCGGCTCCAAGTACAGGAATGTACTTTCAATATTCAATTAACGAAAAGGTGGCCTATGAAATGGCCTATGGGGCATCCCTGTCTGGAAAGAGAAGTTTTGTATTCATGAAGCACGTGGGACTGAATGTAGCATCTGATCCATTTGTCACATCCCTCTATACAGGTATAGGAGCAGGAATGGTTGTTATGACTGCGGATGACCCATCAATGTTTTCCTCACAGAATGAACAGGACAACAGAAGATATGGTGATCTTGCCCATGCCCCAATAATTGAGCCATCTGACCCCCAGGAGGCAAAGGACTTTATCAAAATAGCCTTCGAATTGAGTGAAAAATATTCAATTCCTGTTATGTTGAGGACAACAACAAGGGTAAGCCACATGAGGGCACCTGTCCATCTTGGCAGGATTGGAAAGATAATTAATAATGAACTTAATATTAAGGCAGAAAGATCAAGATACAGCTCCGTTCCTTCAAATGCCAGAAAACTTAAGCCCCAGCTTACCCACAAAATGGACCTTATCTCCCATGATAATAACTTTGATTCCTTAAACAGGAGTGAAAGAAGCGAAGGAAGTACCTTTGGCATAATCACTTCTGGTGCGTCCTACAATTATGTTAAGGATGCACTTTCCCACGCAGGAATAGAGGCAAACATATTAAAACTTGGAATGACCAACCCGATTCCTATTGAGATAACTGAAAAATTTATGAGAGACAATCCAAGAATTCTTGTGGTGGAAGAACTGGATCCATATCTGGAGACAAAAATACGTGCTTTCAACGATAACCTTGGTGGCATATCAAAGATCACAGGAAAGCTTGATCAGATCCTCCCCTGGTCACTTGAATTCTCAGAGGGCATTGTGATGAAGAGTATATTCAAAATGGCAGGAGTCCAGTCAACTGTCAATGATGGGGAAAGCAAGGGCACTCCACCGGAATTCTGCCCGGGATGCCCACACAGATCATCATTCTTCTCCATAAAGAGGGCCCTGAGGATGGCAGGGAAGAGTGATATCATTCTTTCATCAGATATTGGATGCTATTCCCTGTCCTATTACGATCCCTATGAGATGGCAGATATAATTTTGGATATGGGTGCATCAATATCCGTGGGTGCAGGGATAAGCATTGCTTCAGGTAAAAAAACTGTTGCCTTCATTGGCGATTCAACGTTCTTCCATTCCGGTATACCTGCAATCATAAATGCACGTAGGTCCAATGCAGACATGCTCATCTTCATTCTGGACAACTCCACAACAGCAATGACTGGCCAGGAACCAACTCCGGAATTTCCTTTCTCAATTGGAGAGGAAAAATTCAATGGGACAAGTATGGAATCTATCCTATCCGGAATAGGCATTGATTATTCCACTGTGGACGCCTTCGACGAAGGAATGATAATAAAGGAAACCATAAATTCAGTGAGGCAACCCGGACTGAAGGTCATAATTGTAAGAGGCCCATGTGCACTTCTTCCTCATAAGAAAAAATCCTATTATGAGGTATCGCCAGAAGAATGCTCAGGATGCATGAACTGTGTTGACAATTTCCATTGCCCCGCCATAACAAAGGATGGCAATGTGGCAAAAATTGATCCATATGAGTGCGACGGATGTGGAGCCTGCTCTGAGGTATATGTCTGTCCTGTAAAGGCTATACACGAGGTGAAACTATGACATCCTACAGAATTCTGGGTAGAGGAGGACAGGGAGTCATCACTCTGGGAAAGGTTCTGACACAGGCCATAATATATTCCGGAGAAAATGGAATCATGTCGGAAATACACGGACTTTCACAGAGGGGTGGAGGAGTTGTTACAGATGTTAAGTCGGGAAATTCTTACTCTCCCTTGATAATGTCGGGCACAGCTGATTACATTCTTTCAATGGATCTCGATGAAGCTTTCTCAAATAAAGGCTCATTGAAAAGTGAGGGTATCTGTATTTCAGTTTCCTATGAGGAATATGATCACGAGGAGGAGAAAATTGATGGACTGGAATGCATTAAAATCAATCCCTCTAGAATTGCTCCGGATATGGACAGACGTTCTCATAATATGTTTTTACTCGGAGTCTTCAGTGCCATTGACCCATTTCCAAAACCAGAAAATATTATGAGGGCAATTTCAGAGGTATTCTCAGAGAAGATTGCACCGGGCAATATGGATTCATTCAATAAGGGAAGAGATTACTATAGAAGTATTCTTGCTGGCACCAGTGCAGAGTCAGATTGATTTCACCTCATTTCCATTGTCAACTATATTGATTCCTTCCTTCAGTCTCGAAATATAAATACCGGCGAACATCAGTATGATTCCGATTATGAAAAGTATGTTTGGTATGGCCATACTTACAAAGGCCTGAAGAACAGTTGTGAAAATTGGCACTGAAAAGGCCATTACTGTTACCTTATTGACCGTAGAGAGTTTTATCATGTAGTTCCATGCAATAAAGGAAAAGGCTCCACCGAAGGTTGCCATCCAGACAAGGTCCACAAGGAAAGTGTTTGTGTAGGTAAAGGAGAAATCCAGTGGAGAAAGTAATAACATAATGGCAGCTCCAACAAGGAACTGAACGCTGTTAATTGATACAGGATCCATGTCCTTCATCTTTCTGTAATACACTGTGAAGGAAGCCCAAAAGAACGCATTTACAATAGTGAGGATCATTCCTAATTCTGTAAATCCCCCAAGCAATGGGATTCCGTAAACACATATACCTGCAAAACCAACTATTATACCAAGTGTCTCGAAAAGGGATGGTTTTTCCCTTACCACAAGGAAGGCTATGGGAAGGGAAAAAAGGGGCATTGAATAACTCAGAACGGAAGACTGTGCCGGAGAAACGTACACTAAGCCGTAAACCCAGAATATAGTGCTGGTTGTGGTCAGTGCAGATAGAACAAGTATATCTTTGTTCAATTGAATCTTCCTGGAAAATGGCATTAGTATGGCGCCGGAAATGGCATACCTTATGGCCATAAAAAACATGGGTGAGGAAAAGGCAAGACCGCTTTTGGCAAAGAAATATGATGGGGAGGTCATCAGGACATAGGCAATTAAAAACTTAAGTTCTTTCATCGAGTTTGCGAGTTATGGATATGGGATTATTTACCTTTTTCATGGTAATTTACATTACCCTATTGTTCTAACTTGCGAAATAAACATGAGTTGTTTGAGTAAAATTTGAAATGATTTATTTCAAATCTGAAAACCATCTATCTCTCTATGCTTTTGATCAGATCCAGCAGCTTTTCCTTTTCCGGCATGGATTCAATTGCCCTTAAGAGATTTACACTGTCAACTAGCTTATCCTCCTCAGGTAATTCAAACTGGGCTTCCAGTCTAACCGCCATTATTTCCCTTAGGTTCACATTTTTCATTGACAGCAGGACTTCCATGCTCAATTTACACATATGTGAATACTCCTCATCATTGGTTTCCCTTGCAATCCTCTGGATCATCTCAAGAAATTTTTCTATCTGTTCCTCTTTCTTAAGTTTCAGGATTTCATCGTAAAATTTCTTAAACGCAGTCTTTCTGGTCTCATCATCCCCGTGCACAAGATCATCATAGTTTGTGTTCATAATGCAACATATGCTTGATGCATAATAAATAATTCCATTTTATTCACCCTCATGGAGAGGGTTTCTCCTCCTCTATCTTTTTGACTATACCTGAAACTCTTTCAGGAAGACCTCTTAATATTCTGTATGCCGGAAGTGAGATAAATATGGCACAGATTGCTGCAGCAGCCATTATATCTGGGAAATAAAAATAATTTGAAAGTATACTAAACATGGTTGCCATAATTGGAGAACCGCCAATGGAAAATATCATTGTCAGTGAATTGACTCTTCCCATAACTGAATCTGGAATCAGATGGAAAAATATTGTCTGAAGACCTATGTTTACAAATATTACGAATATTCCAAGCAGTATAGTCATAAGGATATCAATATACAGGGATCTGGATGTGGCTATAATCAATAGATAAAGACCTATGGGAATTATGAGCAAAGATATGATTCGTATGCTTGATAAGTAAGAAGAAATCTTTCCTGAAACCAGTGAACCAATAATTGCTCCAAATGGAAATCCAGCTATGAAAATGGAATAGTCCAAAGGCGGGTCATGTAGTATTATATGAATTAATCCGGAGCCAAAAACGTCAAGGGAAATAAACAGACCGTTGATTATTAGGGTTAGGAGAAGGAAATGCATCATAACGGCAATAATTCTGTAGGCTCCCTTAAATCCATATCTGTCAGTTGAATTTTTCCTATTCAGAGTTCTGCCAAAGCCGAATAGGGATGATAAAAGTGGAAGGGAGATCAGGGTGATCATCATGAACATTTGCGGAAAATAAAGAAGGACACCACCTGCTATGATTCCTGCAAGTTCGGAGATTGCGTTTGTTCCCTGACTCATGGAGACAGCAGACTGTATTCTGTTTTCCGGAACGATTTCCTTCATTATTGTATTGAAGGAATCGGAATTTACAATTGAAAGTACAGAGGAAATGAGCGCAACCATATAGACAACAACAAGAATCTGATGGAATATGAGAAACAGGTATGTTATTGCCGACAGAACAGCGGATATTCTAAAAACCATCCCACGATTGTATCTATCCAAAATGTACCCCTCAGGAATTACAATGATGAGATAACCAATAGCGGAAAGTGCAGGTATCAATCCGGCAAGAAATACGGAATTGTACTGAACAATTGTCTCCCATACGAAGAATATGTTAAAAATATAGAATGCCACCCTCATGAGATTTCTTCCAATCAGGTAGTTACGGAACTTTGTCCATTGAGGATAGTCGTGTAATTTTTTATTGATCATATAATTCTACCTTATACGTAAATTTATATCTTATATATAAATATTCACCAGTGAAAACTGATCACCTGGATGATTTATTTGAAATACTTTCAAGTCAAACAAAAAGTCAGATAATTGCATTGCTTGCAATTCAGGGAAAGATGACAGTAACACAGATATCAAAACACATTAAGACGAGCAGATCAAATCTTTACCAGTCAATCTCGGACCTTCAGGAAAAGGGATTTGTAAATCCTCCAGAGGTCATAGTTCAAAAAAATTATGTTGAAAAGTATTATTCACTGAATGAATCGGCATTTAACGAAACTTCACAGAGCGAGATGGATGACCAATTCAAAAGAATGAATCCGGAAAAAGCCAGAGAAATTCTTGCAACATTTCTTCTAACTCAATCCCTTACACTTCGTGTTATTGCACAGGAGGTGAGAAACTCCTCTAATGAAGAAATAAAGAAGATAGTTGAGGAAGGGATGGAGGGCAAGATGGTGGCTTCATTCAGCACACTTTCCGATGAACATTTTAAGAAAGGGATCACAAATCTGAAACCTTTTCTTGATTACGTGGGGAATCCCAAGAATTTCAATATTAACAAAAAAGAAAATGAGGATTCAAGAAATATGATACTAATACTGGCCCTACCTTCCTATCTGTTCGGTTCCCTGAAAAAAGAGTCAGATTAGATGTGTTTATTTTGTGGGGTTTGCAGATGCTGTGGACCGCTTCTTTTCGTGATCAGTCTTGCCACGGATTGAGGAGAATACACCTGCAATGAAAAGTATAAAGAAGCTGGCAAGAAGGGCAGAATGAATACCAACAACAAATTTTGAAGATATGCCACCCTGAAGATGGGTTGTCCCAAGGAATACTTCAAAGGCAACGTATCTGCTCACAGAGAGAGATGCAATTGATATTGCAATTATATAGCTCATTAGCGTCCCTATATTTGACAGCATCCTGAGGAGCCCGGAAATGGAACCGTAAAGTTCCTTTGTGGCACTTGACATAACTGCACTGTTATTGGAAGGCCAGAACATGGATGCCCCAAAACCGCTCACAAGGGAGCCGATGATAACCACGTATATGGGAGTGTTAACCCCAAGTAAAAGGTATGTAAGTATACCCATATCCATAATTGCTATGCCGATGGTGGCTATAAGACCAGTGCCCTTTCTATCGGCCAGTCTTCCCATCCTCGGAGCAATCAGGCTCGAAACTATGTATCCGGGAACCAGTAACAGTGAGGAATCAAGTGGAGAATAGCCCCGAACACCCTGAAGGTACATGATGAGAATAAAGAGAACAGAAAGATATCCTATAGCCTGTAGAAGAGAAGCCATGAGTGAAAAGGAAAGCACCCTGATCTTGAACGCCTTTATTGAAATGAGTGGATCCTTGACTCTGCTTTCCACGAAAACAAAGGGAATTATGAGAATCAGACCTGTTATGATCATCAACACGTAAAGTGTTGAAATCCCATTGCCTGCAATCTCCACTCCTCCATAGGCTATTAATAGGAGCATGGCAACCATAAGTGTGTTTCCTATATAGTCGATTGATACAGTTCTCTTCTTGCTGTCCCTTATGTACTTTAGGGAGTAATAGAAACCAAATAAACCAATGGGCACATTTATGTAGAAAATGTATCTCCATCCAATATAGGAAGTTATGACTCCACCAAGAAGAATGCCGAGAACACCTCCTATGTTCCATCCCATGGTCGTAAATCCAAAGGCCCGACCCCTCTCATGAGCCTCAAAATTATCTGCAATAATTGCGCTGCTGTTTGACTGCAACATTACTGCACCAAAGCCCTGAAAGCCTCTGGCACCTATGAGGAAATAAACATTGGGCGCAGCACCTGAAAGGGCTGATCCTATGATGAAAATAAGGAAGCCTATATTGAATATTCTTCCCCTTCCAATAATGTCCCCCAGCCTTCCGAAAAGGGTTGTGAATGAAGCCAGTATCAAAAGATAAATCAGAATTACCCAGATCGTATCGAGAAAAGGAGCCTTCAAGCTGGATGATATGGTTGGAAGCGCTATGATCACTATTGTGGTGTCTATTGCAGACATCAGCATTCCAATCAGGACGGCCGTCAGAATCAGATTCTTCTTTTCAACCATTTCTATCATCTTTTATATTGAATCTTACTTAATAATACAGAAAAACCGGCATTGAACCAATATCTGTTTTTCAAGTATAATTCAGGATTTTAAGACGATATTTAACACTATCTTATAATTAAGTGATAAATAGTAAGGTTCCTAAGTAAAATTTTTGATACCTTAATTTATCAGTCGCCTTGTTTTTTCATGAATTCAAGGGAATCCTTTAAAATCTTAATCTCGTCTGAGTAAGTTTTACCATCTATGGCACCATCTGCAAGTTTCAGATCAAGTGTTCTTATCTTCTCATTTATGTAGGACTCTGAAAGAATTATGTGGTTTTTCCAGATTGAATCGAGTTCCCTGTAAAATTTGGCCCCAGCTTCTGTTAAAAAATATTCAATTCTTGGTCTCCTGGAACCCATAAACCATTTCCTGTCAACAATTCCATACTTCACCATCTCCTTCAGATGCTTATCAATACCCTGCCTGGTTATGTGTAGAGTTGCGGCAATTTGATCGGGAGTCTTGGGCGTTCTTAGTATATGTGTGATCTCAACCTTTGCTGGGGAGGTCAGGATGTTAATATCAGAAATCATATCAATAGATCATTGAAAACATATTAAACTTTCATGTTCATATTATTAACTTTCAAGTTGAAATTATAAATGATAAATTTCAATGTATTAAATTTGTAGTTTTAAATATATTTATATAAATGCCACTGATAATCAAGAGATACCATGGATAGGGAAAGAAGTGAAAGATTAAGGAAAATGCTTGAGAATGGGGAGATAAGCCAGGAAATGTATGATGAGATTCTGAAGAGATGGAATCAATCAGGAGAGGGTGAGAAGGATGGCGGAAATGAAGAAAAGGAGAAGGAGGGTAGTACAGACAGATCTGACCGGGTGGAAATTTCAGGGTCTGGTAAATTTTCAGCAATATATTCCAAGAGCGTTAGTGTCTCAGGTTCCCTGACAGTTGAGGGAGATCTGGATTCTGAGGGACTGGATGTTTCAGGCGGGTGTATAGTTCATAAAAATCTCCTCTGTTCTGGCGTACTAAAATCTTCTGGTTCCATAAGAATTGAAGGAAACATGACAGCTGGTAATGTGGATTCATCAGGTTCTATTAGGGTCAATGGTTCAGTAAACTCAGGAGAACTGGAGCTTTCAGGGCTGTTGACCGCAAGATCACTTATCTGTACAGATGGGGAGATATCGGGATCAGCCAGAATAGAGGAAAAAATAGAGGCAAATACCCTTGACTGCTCAGGTTCCCTTACTGCAAAAACAATTAAGTGCACAACACTGAAATCTTCTGGTTCAACTAAATGTGAAAATATAGGATGTGAGGATGCATATATCCTTGGGAAGATAGAATCAAAATCAATCATCAGCAGAACATTCAATATGGAGATATATAACGCAAACAGCAATGTAGGTGAACTTCGAGCCGAAGTTGTAAATATAGAGGCCAGGAGAAGAAGATTTTTAGCTGGTGAGGCAAGTTTCCAAAAAATCATATGCAAAAAGGCCCAGATGGAATTTACCACAGCGAAATATGTCTATGGAGATGAAATTTTCATTGGAGAAGGCTGTAAGATAGATTATGTTGAAGCTAAGTCAATTACAGTCTCAGAAAAGGCTAAAGTGAAAGAAAAGAAAATTATTACGATGTGATTACCATGAATATTCTTATATTCCATAAATTTGCAGGTATTCCCAATCAACCGCAGGCGTCCTTAAATGAAATCAAATCAATTTCCTGTTTTGGGTGTATTATTTGCATCCGTTTATGTTGATTTGCTGAAACTTTGAGATGAAGTTTTTCCAAATTATATATACAGTGTTGAATAATCTTTACAAACGTTGAAGTATATTGAAATGAAATAGGAAAATAAAGCACATGAGGATTTAAATTTATTTCCTTCCTTTCCCACTTGGGTTATATATTATATCATACCCATCTGAGCCTATTTTTCGCAATGAAAGGAAAATATAAATATGGCAAAATTGTTTGTTTTACATGGAATTCAAAAAAATTAAGTGCGATCGTCATAATGATGGTAATTCTGTTCAGTTTTTCCTTCATTGTGGAGCAGGGCATTAATGGTTCGGGAACCAATGACAGAAATGGGAATCAAATTGAAATGGCAGGACCATCACTAATAAGCAATTCCCAGACGGTGGTAATACTAGTACATGGTTTTGAGCCTGGAGATACATCGGGAGCCCAATGCGCAGGCACATGGCATTCTGGAGTTAATATATACCAGCAGCTTGTGAATGCAGGTTATCTTGTGGGAAGTGTACAGTATTATGGTGAGTTTCAGATTCAGTTCAGTAATGGCTACATATTTACCGATTCCTCATTCTTTGGCACATCAAACACTCCAATCTATTCCATTGGAAATGAACTTGGAACTGCCCTGCAAGAGATATTTGAGGGTTCCAACTACAATGTTGATATGATTGGCTACAGTATGGGAGGCCTTGTTACAGCGTATGCACTTGAACATTACCATCTGACAAACATAAATCTGAAAAACGTTATATTTATGGCATCACCCTTTGATGGCTCTCCCCTTGCTGGCGTGGCACAGTGTCTTGGGTTGTCTGGTTATGCCGGAACAGAGGTGAATGAAATGGTTCAGGGCTCCAATTTCCTGAATGGTTTGGCGGTTTCCATTGGTAGTATGTACACAAATTACGGATCAACAGTGTGGACTGTTTATGCTGGAACATACGATCCATGGTGGGGTTATGTATTTTTCAGCGGAGCGAATGACGGTGTAGTTTCAGAGCATTCTGCCACATATTTCGGATATGATCATCTATACACATTTTCAGGGGATATACATACAGCATCACTTGATGATTTTACATGGTCGGGTATCAGTTACTTCCAGGATCAGTCCGTGGCGAACACAATTTTAGAAAATTTTGCAGGTAACTACTGATTTTAAATATTTACAATCCTTTCTTAAAGCACTTAACCTGTTTATCCAGTTTCTTGCATTATTAATACCCTACTATTTAACTTACGGCTTTTGAATTGGAATGCTGTCATAACTCTTGACTATTTTGCTCTATTTAAATTGAAAAAGTATAGAAAATAAACCTGTCAACTTAACTGAACCTTTTTAATGGTTTATTTATAACCATAATATATTGAAAGGATATTTTTCAAATGAAAAATAACAAGGATAATATAATTCTCTGACACAGGTATTTCATGTTTACTTCCTTTTATAGTCGATGAGAAGATGAAGAATAATATTTCACCTGGAAAGTGCCATTATTTTTGGAATGTTATTTCAGTAATATTTTTTACCTGATTGAAAATATGTATAGTCAGAGAATGTTTATTTATGCTCTTTGAAATCATAGTATTATGATAGATGCAAATTCCTCCAATCATTCCAACACCATCAAAAATAGTGTGGTGAACGAAGATTTCCAAATGGTGAACAATGAAGAGGAAGGTAAAAGATTCATAATTTCTATTGATTTTTCATCAAAGAAACCCTTATTTGAACAGATTGTGGAAAATATAGGAGAACTCATAGATTATGGAGAAATTAAATCAGGTACAGTTCTTCCATCAACAAGAAAACTTGCGTCACTTCTTGGTGTTAATTATCATACAGTAAACAAGGCCTATGAGGTATTGATAAGGGAAGGTTACGCAATAATGGAGAAGAGAAAGGTAATCGTTCTTAATAGGAAAAATATGGAAAAAGTTACTCCAATTAATGACAACTGGGAAATGAGGGCCAAAAATCTTGCAGTTGATGCCAGGTCAAGAGGTTATTCAAAGGAGGAATTTCTGGCTTCGTTGAAGAAAATATTTGAAGATGTTGAAAATGGAGAAAGTAAATGATTCACCAAATTTACATATACTATATCCTTGGACTGTTGCCTTTAATAATTATTTCCATGTTCTTTGCAATGACTCCCCTTATAACACCTCCTGAAATTCAATTTGGAATAAGAATAGGATCTGCAGATGCAAAATCCAGAAGCATCAGGTATATGAAGTATGAGTATGCAGTCCTGGAAATAGTTGGTGTTTCGTTTACAATTGCTGTTCTAACATATATTTTTGGCTTGAATTTAAGTGTGGAATTTTTTGGAATCTTCATATTCCTTGCCTTTTCGTGGATACTATATGGAATATTTAGGCTGAGGGTCAGAAACATTAAGAAAGTTTCAGAAAAACAAGAAGAGAGCGTAATAATGAATGCGGTAATACTTGATGAAACTGTAAAAGTGAAAAAGTGGGTAGGGGTTTTTCCCTGGATCGAGATTTTAATTCTCCTGATCACGGCATCATTTGTTAATCCCCATATTCATTACCTATTTCATCCCTCCCGGTTCCTTTCCTTATTACTGTTTCCCATAATTCTAACCTCAGTAATGGAGGTTATGGCATTCCTTATTCTCAGGGCATCTCCATTTCAAAACCCAAAATCTCCAGTTAAAAGTGCCTTACAGATGTCAAAGTTTAATCGTGCCAATTTCTACCTTATAATTTTAATATCGTTGATCATAAACTTCAATATAATACTGTCACCATATTTAATGTCAGGCATGAATGGGAGAGTCTATGTATATATTGATCTTTTATTTCCTTCATTTCTTCTCCTGGGCGTAATGATTATTGGATACAGATATGGTCAAACAGGTTGGAAATTGTTCCCTTGGGCGGTTGAAACCAGATCTGGAAAGATTTCCAGGGATGATGACAATCTCTGGATATTTGGTGTTATTTACCACAATAGGGAGGATCCAGCCATTCTTGTTCCAAAGAGATTTGGTTTCGGTTACACTCTCAACTTTGGAAATCCCCTTGGCCTTCTTCTGATTACCGCGATACTTATTGGAACTGTGTTAATTCCATATGCCTTATATTTTCCTTAAATATATAAGAAAAAGATTTTTTTCTTTAAACCTTAACAAGGCAATTATATTGGATCTATTGTTCACAACATCCCAGCGATTGTGAATCAAAGAGTTAGAAATCAAACGAATTAAAGATGAGACAAAAATCTTATGATTTTAAATCCAATACTGGCAGGAAATTTTGCCTAATAAAAACAGATTCATAATAGGATCACGATCCTTTTTGTCCTCTTTAGGGGCAACAGCTGCATCTACCTTTGTTGGAATTTACGCTGTGATTATAGGGGCAGGAGCTGCCGAAATGGGATGGCTCCAGTCATCTGTTAATTCCATATCCAACGGCGGACAGATACTTTGGGGAAAGTTAAGCGACAAGGCCGGAAGGAGGAAGGGTTTTCTTGCACTGGGTAGTCTGATACTTGCCATCCTCTGGTTTCTGATGCCTATGGCCTCTCAGCCTATTTACCTCATTATTGTCTATTCCCTAATTGCCCTTTTCGGATCCATGATCACGGTCAACTGGTTTTCCCTGATTGCGGATCTTTCTGATACAAGTGTCAGAGGTAAATTTTTGGCCTTTATCAATAACGTATCATCTGTTGGAACCATTATTTCATTAATAGCAATGATTTTTCTGTTCAATGGTAACTCTCACAGGGACATAGAAATACCATTTTATCTTGCAGCTTTAACATATGTCATATCTGCAATAATGATGATTTTCCTAAAGGAGGATAGACACAGGCCTCAGTTTAAGTATTCCATGATTAAGACACTTGGACACATAAGAGATGATGAAAATTTTTACCCCTATTTTAAGGCCACGAATATCCAGGGTTTCTTCTGGTCAATGGCGTGGCCAATGTTCCCTATTACCATTGTATCTCTTATGAATTTCAACCTCAGTGATGTTGCAATTCTCACTATAGTCTCCCTCAGCGTTTCCATATTAATAATGACCTTTCTCGGAAAGTACAACGACAAAAAGGAGAGACCACCCTTAATCTTCCTGAACAGGCTGATGCTGAGTTTAATCCCAATCTTCTATGCATTTTCCAATTCACTCTTCCTTTTTGTTCTTGTTGAGGTTTATTCAGGTTTCCTTGGGGCACTTCAAAATATAGTTATGAACTCATATCTTCTTGATGTAATACCCAATTTAAGAAGAGCTGAATATATCTCTATAATAAACGGCTTCAATGGTCTTGTTTACCTGCTTGGGGCACTCACTGGTGGGTATCTTTTGGAATTCACAGAAACTTTTCTACCCCTCGGAAAAGCACTAATGGTTGCTTATATTATTGTATTCCTTGGAAGATTTGGAACTTCATTTCTATTTTTAAAATTAAGAGAACCGGAGAAGAAAGGACGGACTCCCATTGCACTCTTTTCCATTTTGTACAGACAGAAGATGCCAGGAAATCCATCTGGTGGAACAATCAGAATGAAGGATTGAACATTCCTATTTGAAATCATTATAATCTATTTTCTTTGACGGATAACTTTTGAATTTTATTCTCATTACAAGCATTAGGGATGAAAGGATCGCAATGGTATAGAATAGAAGAAGTGTTGATTCATACACTGAAGAACTTTCCATTGATTCAATTATGGAAAAAAGGAGAACAACCAGTGATATTAACCCTGCTAACCTTAGTTTAAAAGAAAAGTTGGCCTTTACGAGAGATATGCCAGTGATTATATGAACTGTTACATATAACATACTGATAAAAACTGCAATTATGAGGAATGATGTATAGAAGCCCTCTGTGAGGTATGATACTGCCAGCACAATAGATGATAGAATAAGGAGAAAAAGACTAAGAATAAATCTTGTGGGTGTTTTTTCCATAATCCTGGAAAGGAATTCCTGTGACATTTGCAAAAGTGCATTTCCATAGGACAGAGTTAAATTAAATCCACTTATGAAGAGAAGAAGCATGAGGAAAATTATTAAAAAACTGCTACTTTTATCAGCCAGTCTATTGAAAAGATTTCCAGGATCAAGGCCGTACTGATATATTCCACTTCCAAGAAAAAGTGTGATTGCGAATGATGCCATAATTAATGAAAAACCGGTCATGAGATAGGATATTATCAATGGCTTTCGTATCCTTATTTTGCTTAAATCTGCATCCCTTTGTAGGAATATTCCGCTACCTCCACCTGAAAACATGAGTATTCCAACCATCACACCATCCCAGAAATTACCTGTAAAATATTCAGTTATTGGAGAATTTGAAATTACACCGTGGCTCGTGTATATCATGAACAGGGAGAGACCAATAATGCTTCCCACCTCAATTAAACCAAGAATTACTATGGGGGTGATTGTCCATCTAAGACCCTTTGATAAAAGAGCCATAATGACCACAAGATGAATAAATGAAAATGCGAAGTAAAAGTAGACTTTAAATGAATCTTTGAGAGAACTAAATGGAAATACAAAGGAAGACAGGAACATAATTATATTTGGGAGAACAAGAACTGAATAGAGAATGTATATTATTCCAGTGAAACCTCCAATTTTATTTCCAAGGATAAGTGAGGCATATGAGGCATATCCCTCATTGGAATGTGATATGCCCGTAAAAATGATGATAGGAAGCAGGGTCAGGAAGGAAATAGCAAATGAGACCATTGTAACTTCCGGAAGTGCCTTTCCACCATACAGAGCCATCAGTGGAAAAAGAGCAACAAAATCAAGAAAGGGACCAATGGATGAAAAAGATTGAAAAAGTACATGTGTGAAGGTAATTTTCATTGGGAATTACGAATACTTTCAAATAAATAAATTTTTATGTAAGTGAAGTAAACTTCACTATTTTCAACAGGATCAGAGAAATTCTTCCAGGTCAGCCTCTTCCAATTTTTTAATGGGCTGTTTTATCAATGATGTGTTAAGAACTTCATCTCTGGATTCATATGTAGGATCATTGCTCTCATAGAATATACCTATGAGTATTCTGTCTCCCCATTCCGCGGCTTTCTTAAATGCTGCCATAAGGTCTGAGGTATCATGCTTTTCATCCTCTAGATGGTAAACTCTCTTTCTGAAGAAGTCGAATGTGTTATCCTTGTTGTATGTAACACATGGACTGAAAACATCCACAATGGAGAATCCTTTGTGAGAAATTGCTCTCTTTATGGTTTCCACCATATGCTTTACGTCACCTGAAAACTCCCTGGCAACAAATGTGGCACCTGCTGAAAGAGCCATTGACAGAGGGTTTATAGGTGGCTCAATATTTCCGTCCGGAGTTGTCTTTGTTTTCATGCCAAGCATTGATGTTGGGGAGGCCTGACCGGTAGTCAGTCCAAATATCTGGTTATCTGAAACAATATAGGTTATATCCGGATTCCTTCTGGCACTGTGGTAGAAATGCTGTGTACCTTCATTGTATCCATCCCCATCACCACCATATGCTATAACAGTAAGGGCGGGATTGGCCCATTTTATGGCAGACGCAACGGGCAGAGATCTTCCATGTATGCCATGGAAACCATAGGCTCTTACATATTCAGGCATATTGCTTGAGCATCCTATACCCGAAACAATAACAGTATTCTCTGGAGTTATTCCCAGCTGAGACAGAGCCATCGGTATTGCCGTCAATTGGGCATAATTTCCACATCCTGGGCACCAGTCAGCCTTTACACTTCCCTTAAAATCATTCATTGTAACCATTTAAATCACTTCCCCAATTCCTTCTCAATTTGTGCCGCAAGTGCACCTGGGTAGAAGGATTCCCCATCGTATTTCGTAATGAGTCCGCCTGTTACTCCTATCTCTGACGATATGAGTCTTCTAAGCTGACCTGTATAATTATTTTCCACAAATATTACTTTCTTCTTTCCCTTTACCAGATTCTTAATATCTGGATTCACTGGATATGGCCTGTTCACCTCTATTGCCCCAATCTTAAGACCCCTGGATCTCAGGATATCGATGGCCTCTTCAACAGCTCCCTGCGTTGAACCCCATTGAATTATAACATATTCCGCATCATCAATTAGGTATGTTGGAGTTGGAGGTAACTCTTTCATGTAGGTTTCCAGTTTTCTCATTCTCTTTTCCATTATTTTTCTTCTGATTTCAGGGTCTGTGACTGCATCGCTTACTACGTCTCCCTTCTCGTCGTGTTCATCGGAATCTTCATTATGCATCAAGTTGGGTGTTCCCGGAAGAGCTCTCATTGAAATTCCGGTCTCTGTGTATGCATATCTCTTATAGTCCTTCTCATCACCTTTCGCTATTCCTGTTCTAACAACGTTTGGACTCAAATCCAGTTTTTCGATAGTTTCATAGTGTTCCGCAAGATACAGATCGACCATTAAGAATACGGGCATCTGGAATTTTTCAGCGAGATTAAGTGCTTCTCCTGCCATGTAATAGACTTCCTCGACATTTCTTGGGGAGAAGACGGCCTTTGGGAAATCCCCCTGAGAGGCCCCTATTACCTGGAACAGGTCCCCTTGCTCTGTTTTAGTTGGTAGACCTGTAGATGGCCCAGCTCTCTGAGCTTCATACACTACAAGGGGAACTTCCATTTCTGCTGACATACCAACAGCTTCAGTCATCAAGGCAAAACCTCCACCGGAAGAACCTGTCATTGCCCTGATTCCGGCATAATTTGCACCAATTGCCATATTTATGGCGGAAATTTCATCCTCAGTAATTTTAACAAATACACCTAGTTTTTTGCTATGCGCAGCAAGGTAATGTATTATGGAAGATGCTGGTGTCATTGGATATCCGAAATATGCTTTGAGTCCTGCTCTTACAGCACCCATTCCAGCTGTTTCTCCTCCAGATATAAGATAGAATTTCCTGTTCTGTGTTTTCAATTTTTTGTTTGATTTTCCGTACTTTTCCACAAAGGTATCATAACCTTCCTTTGCTGCCTTTACATTCAGTTCAGCAATATCACCTTTTCCGCCAAACTGATCCCTGATAACTCCGGCAAGAGTTTCAAAATCCATTGATAAATATCCAAAAACTGCCCCTATGGCAACCGTATTTTTCAGAAGAGTGTTTCTGCTATATTTCTGTGCAATTTCGCCAAGCGGTAGACCACAGTATTTCACATTGTCATATTTTTTAAAATCGCCAAGACCTGTATCATAGACTGCTATGCCATCCAATGGTGAAGCGCCACCCTCGTTTATTTCAGGGTTTGTGTGCCTTTCCAGGGCATCTTTGTTAAGTGCAATTAATATGTCAAGACCGTCACCCTGGTTTTTTACTCTTTTATCTGAAGCCCTTATCTGATACCACGACTGACCTCCTCTGATAATACTCTGATAATAGTTGTACGTTTGAACATGCAATCCATTTCTTGAAAAAACCTTGCCTATTATGAGCCCAGCGGACTGAACACCATCACCGGCTGCTCCGCCTACTCTGATGATAACTTCATTTTGATCCATTACAAATCACACACCATTATCTCATTAACCTATAAATTTTTTTAAAAAGAAAAACTACTATTTATGTAAATTTTTATTTTACTACTATGCATGGTAGTATTTAGAAATTCATGAAAACTATCCTAAGTTGTCGTTCCAAAAATTAAGGATCTTTAATTTGGTATAATCACATATAAGAATAAGAATCAGTCGAAGGTTCTTAATATGCACATTAATATGAAAAACAAGGGTTGTGAATATTGAAAACAAGAATTCCAAAAATTGTAATACTTTCTTTTGTGTTAGCAATGTGATCCCATTAAATGTTTGTAAGTAATATCTTGTAAAAAAAACATTGCAATGCAAAGGTTATGGCATAATCTCACAATATGTAAGAATGAAAGTTGTGATACAGGTATCAGAAAAAGAAAAAATCCCGATGGGAAATATTGTTGGAACGCATATATCAGTATTGAAGGATGTTGAAACTGTAGAGGTAGTGTTTCTGGAAAATGCCATAGTAGCAACAACCCACGAAGAGATGATAAAACCTTTACTTGAAGAGAAGAAGGCCATATTGATGGCATGCAAAACTTCCATGGAAATGAATAATATCAAACCGTCAGACCTGGTAAATGGCGTTTCACCAACACCTCAGGGCGGATTCATAGAAATTATAAGGAGACAGCAGGAAGGCTGGTTTTACATACACGTTTGATTTTAAAGTTCCCCCTGTCCCATTTATTCTTTGCTGTCAATAAGATTGGAGTGCAGAGTAAAATCAAAAAAATAAGAATGGTCAGGATTCCCATTTTATAAAAATCAGATCATCTTATTATTCATTTTTTATTTCATTGCTTGAAATTTTATGCAGGATTTCATCTGCTTTTTCGTCTGATGTTGGAGTTCTGATGGAAAAGGTTAAGACCTTTCCTATTGCGAAAAGTATAGCCGCAATGATTTTTTTCTTTCCACTATTCCTGATTCTGTAAAATTCAAGCAGACCCTTGAAATTTAACCTGTAGATAAAAATTATATCCCTTGTTATTAAAATTCTTCTTATAAACAGCTTAATTATTCCCCTTTCGTATCTTCTCTCCGTTGATATGTCAGAGGCAAATTCTGCCCTAAAAATATTTTTGGCAAATTCAGAATCTTCTGGGTCCTTTACAAATTTTCCAATTTTCTTAGCTATATTCCATATATATACGTCTTCTCCGTAATTAAAATCTGGAAAATTTCCCATCAATAGTATCAAAGACTTTGGAAAGAAACTCATAAGGGACCCCTTATCTTTTCCTGAACACAGAACGAAATGATCTCTGTAATTTTCCATTAAATACTTTATTTTCTGATTAAGTTTAAGGTAGAGAACATCAACGTCAAGAATTGAAATATAGTCATATCTGGCGTATTCTATCCCAATTTTTCTGCCCATCCCTCTTGAACATTTTCTCCGTATTACAGATATATTTTCTCTTTCATACTTTTTCAATTTTTCAAATGTCCCGTCTCTGGAAAAGTTATCCACAAATATTATCTCATAGGGAAAATCCAGACCTTCAAAGGATTTCATAAATGTATCCACGGTATCAACAGAATTGTAGGTAGTAACGCAAAAGGAAATCATTATGACACTTAATTGCGAGATTATCTTTAATCTTGTTCCATATGCCCTATGATCCTATGTTATAATCTTTAAAGATCAGGTATTAAGGTTTTTTATAAAGTATATTGAGGAATAAATGTTACCCTTGGCATCATACCATACAATTGTACCAATAAAGGTTAATAATGAAAAAAATTATATTCTTATGGTAAAAATCGTTGATGCTTTTATGAAACATCCTCGAATATTAAGGATTTTGATAATCCTGGTGATTTCTTCCCTTGTTATAGTTTCATCCTATGAATTCTATGACATCGAAAAAGTAAGCAGAGAAATAAAGAGTTTGGATGTTCAACCTGCACCCATAAACAATATAACCAAAAAACTGAATCTTTCAAACACATCTATTGGAACAAATTATTACCAATATGAAGGAAATAACATTCATCAATACGTCATAAATGCAACTGTTGGGAATTTTTCAGATAGATTGAACGGACAAATCATAGTGGACCCTTCGTACCATGATGGCACCTTCTTTGTCCCAATATCAAATATGACACTTTGCAACGGTGGCCTTGATGCAATTAATTCGACCACCGGCAAAATGGTCTGGAACATAACATTTCCAAATGAGGTTATGACGGAACCTCTTATAATAGGTAATGAGATAGTTGTAGGTCTCGGCAATAACCAGTTTCAGAGTCCTGATGTTAGAGGTACTGGAATTAACTACATTGCTGCATTAAACATATCAAATGGATCCCCCATCTGGCAATTCGGCACATACGGTGAAGATATGCCTACCCCGGTATATTATAACGGTCTGATTATAGAGCCCACCGGTGGCGGAATTGTCTATGGAATAAACGTAACTACGGGAAATCAGGTATGGAACACATATATAGGTTCCTTTGTAAGTATGTCATCACCTGCAATTTACAATGGTACCGTATACTTCGGTGGCGCAAATCCATACAATTTTTATGCCTTAAATGCACTGAATGGAAATATAGACTGGGAATACTGTACCAATGCCACATCTGGCCTTACAGACGGTTCTCCAGTTATAACACATGGCCAGGTAATAGATGGATATACTGTGGCAATGGGCGATAACATATACCAGGCCTATGTCATTTCATTCAACATTACAAGCGGTAATGTTGCTTGGATAACCTATGAAGGTACAGGAATTCAACCGGAATCACCTCCCATTGAAATACCCCCGCTGACCGCAAATGGAAATTTTGTGTTCAGTGAGCCAACCGCGCTTAAGGAATTGTTTGCAATTAATGTTACAAATGGACAAATTGCTTGGTTTTCATATACTGGGTATGATGATTCCAATGCGGCCATTGTTTGCAACCAGATAATTACTGTAAATCTTTCAGGTTACATGCTGGTCTTTAATTCCACCGGGTTTTTGAAGATGTCATATTATACAGGCGCAGTTGCCGGTCCGGGAACAGTAATTGTAATGAAAGACCACCTTGTACTGTTCGGAACCAATGGTGTTTTCGAGAGTATTCCATATATTAAATCAACAATTTTTATTAAATGATTCAATTATCATTTATAAATAGGAAATCAACTAAAGGGCACAACTATTAATGTATGATATCTCAATATATATTGGATGAAACAAAGAGTCATAAAAGATGCGTTTATACTTGATGCAGGTAGAACACCCTTTGGAAAGAGAAACGGAGAACTTTCAAGGGTTAATCCGGTGGATCTTCTTGGAAACCTATTAAAAGAAATTCTTGAGAGAAATCACATACAGCCAGATTACGTCGAGGATGTTATTGCAGGATGCGTTACACAAACTGGCGAACAATCTGCGAATATTGCCAGAAATGCGTGGCTTTCAGCGGGTCTCCCTGAGTCAGTTCCAGCTACGACCATTGATCGCCAGTGCGGTTCAAGTCTTCAGGCAGCCCAATTTGCAGCACAGGGAATAATGACAGGAAATAATAATATCAATATAGCGTGCGGTGTAGAATCCATGAGCAGGGTGCCGATGTTCAGTTCCATTACAAAGGATTCTTCTCCAATAACTGAAAATCTAAGGGAAAGATATTCCCTTGATAGGGAATGGTTTAGCCAGGCAAAGGGAGCTCAGATCATTGCAAATATGTGGAAGATAAGCAGGGAAGAGATGGATGCATATAGCCTTAGGAGCCACAGGCTTGCCGAAGAGTCTAGAAAATTCCTTAGTAAAGAAATCATACCAGTGAGTGTAAAAAATGGTGATATGACCACAATAATTGGACAGGATCAGGGAATAAGAAAGGATACAACCATGGAAAAACTTTCGTCACTGAAACCAGCTTTCACAGGCATTCCAGATATAACAGCTGGGAATTCCAGCCAAATCTCAGATGGAGCGAGTGCAACAATAATCTGTTCCCAGGATTTTCTTGATGAGCACAATTTGAAGGCAAAGGCAAAATTTTCCTCCTTTTCGGTTGTTGGTGTTGACCCAATTTCCATGCTTACGGGCCCAATTTATGCAACCGAAAAACTTCTGGATAAGGAGAATCTCACAATCGATGATATTGATCTCTTTGAAGTAAATGAGGCATTTGCCTCGGTTGTCATTTCGTGGTTGAGGGAAACAGGAGTTCCGCTGGAAAAGGTCAATATTCATGGTGGGGCCATAGCAATTGGCCATCCTCTGGGAGCCACAGGCGGAAGGCTCATTAGTACAATTGTAAACTCTCTTATGGATACTGGAAAAAAGACAGGACTAATAGCCATATGTGAAGGGGGAGGAATGGCCAATGCCTGTCTTATAGAACTTGTAAAATAATAATTCTGGAAGAGATAAAATTTTCATTTTGAATTATTATGTAAGGTTATCCTTACATAAAAGACAAAATTTTTAATGGAGGAATTAATGTAAGGAAGACCTTACGTGAATACCTCAAGGAAATACAAAGGAGTTTTCAGAAAATTTCCATATGCTTTTCATTTCCCCCTGATTGAATACTTTCAAATTATCCCTAAGGGGTGCATTTAGGATGCTTCCCAATAATTGGAAGGAAAATAGTGATTTATTTCCACTTACTGTTTCGTCCTTAAGCATACTTGTAGCAAGCTTCAACATTGCAACAATCTCCGTGGCACTTGGTCCTCTTGAAAATTATATTAATATTAACGGTCAGCAGGTGACTTATCTCGCCTCTGCAGTTCTCATAGGTGCCATTTTCGGAGCAGCATTCAGTGGTATAATCTCTGATAGATTTGGTCGAATCGGTATTCTTGCTCTTGACCTTCTTACATTTGTTGCTGCTGGAATAGGGTCGGCATTGTCCACAGAATTTTATGAACTTTTCCTTTTCAGGCTCCTTGTGGGTGTTGGAGTGGGAATCGATTACGTTGTCATTTTCGCATACCTTTCAGAAATTGAAGCTTCAGCTGGCCGCCATGGAACGAGACTTGCCCTTGTGATGTTCTTTGCCAATTTTGGAATCCTTCTTGCTTACGGAACGGGTGCAATCTTATCCTTATACTTTGGTTCAATATCATGGAGATATATTTTCATTGTGGGAGCTATCTTTCCCATAGCGCCCATAATATTAAGATTGAAAATTCAGGAGAGCGAAGAATGGAAAAGATTTCACATTCAGAGTATAAGATCCATATTCAGAAAATTCATGGAGAGAAAAAACAGCAAGGATGCACTCAAATTTTCTGTGCCATGGTTTCTCTATCAGATTAGCGATCAGAGCTTAACCCTATTTCTCCCAATTCTCCTTGTATCACTCATAGGTAATTCCTTTTATTCAGCCGATACGGGAAGTGTTATTGTCAAATTGTTTACAATACCTGCTTCCTTGATAACAGTAATAATCATTTCTAAAGTAGGTAGAAAATTTCTTCAGAGCACCGGTTTCTTTTTCAGATCCTTAATGCTTGGAATAATGGGGTTATTGTTAGTTGAAAATCTTGCGGTTCCTTCATATATATCCGTCCTTCTTCTCGGGGGAGCTTTCTTTTTTGGAGCCCTGGGTCCTGACAAAACAACGGTTATTGCACCAGCAGAATCATTTTCAACAAGTGTCAGGGGGACAGGACAGGGAATAAGTGAAATGTTTGGAAGATTGGGCGGACTCACTGGAGTTATTGCATATGGTTATTTGAGACTCCTAACTCCCGGTGCAGGACTAATTTTTCTATCCATAACCTGCGCCCTCGGTTTCATCACCACAGTTCTCTTCTTTGGATGGAAAATTGAGAAGGATCAAATAGCTCAGTAATAGAAAACACCATATATTCCTTTTATTACCATTCCTTTCCATTACTGCCTTCCCTGATTTTCAGTATCTGTTTACCTAATTTCATTTATCCCTGTGAGAAATTCTTAACAGAATTTAACAATGTTCAATTCAGGAAAGCTCCCTGTTATTATTCATTCTCTACAATTTCTGGATTCACTTTCATATTCCACTGTGATCTTTCCAGCCTATGAAATTACTTCATTTCATCTTAACTTGGTTACAATTCCCATTTCTGGACAAGTGATTACCAGTTATGCCCATTTGTGCATAATTTATTCAATGCTTTCTCTTATGTAAACCCTAATCCAAAAATATCCATATTCAAAATTCATTATCTCATTGCATTCTGAACCTCCAAGATGTTGTTGACTGGATTCTAATTCCAGAGATACCTGGATATCAAACTCTCTACACGTCTTTCAGGGGATATTATTGATTCAAAGAGGAGAAAATTTAGGATTAAACCAAAGTTTATTTGAATTTTCTTCATCCTCTAAAAATCTTAATCTGAAATGATCATGCAGTTGTGACGAAAATAAATTTGACACGACCCCCTAAAAAATAACTGAAAAACATTTTAAGATTGAAGATCATTGTTTTTTAGAATGAGAATGAATTTCAGCAGAGGTAGTCTGCTCATTGACGATATGGATAAAAAAATACCTGATTGGATTCAATATGATTCGAGAATTGGATCTTACAGAACTCTTGCATTCAGATACAGGGATATAAAAAGACTCTTTCCTGAGATTGAAGATCATGTATTTACTGATGAGACAGTTAATGTTTCGCACAATGAGAAGTTACGTTCATACCAGAGGAAAGCCATAGAAGTCTGGACAAAGAACGAATATGGTGGAGTGGTTGTTCTTCCAACGGCTGCTGGAAAAACCCACATTGGTATTGAGGCTATAAGTATCTTAAAAACAACGGCACTTGTGGTGGCCCCCACCATTGAACTTGTACAACAGTGGAGAAAAAGACTTGAGGATGCTTTTCACATTAAAATAGGACAGATAGGAGGTGGAATAAGGGAGATTGAGCATATTTCGGTTGCAACCTACGACTCGGCATATCTAATGGCAGAATCACTTGGAAACAGATTCAAGCTTCTCGTGGCTGATGAAGTGCACCATATGGCATCTGAAAGGTATCTGGAAATCGGAAAGATGTATGCATCTCCATACAGAATAGGTCTGACAGCCACCTTTGAGCGTGTTGACATGCTTCATGAGGATCTTGAAAGGTACATGGGTGGAAAGATATTCGAACTGGGATATGATGAACTGAGTGAATACCTTTCCAATTATGAAATCGTACGAATCCCAGTTGAACTTGAGCAGGAGGAAGAAGAAGAATATGAAAAAAATCATGAAATATTTGTTTCCTATCTCAGGAGACATCGAATAACCATGAAAGGCCCGTGGGACTTTCAAAAATTCATAATGTCATCATGGAATCCGGAAGGGAGAGAGGCCCTAACAGCATGGAGAAAAGCCAGAAAGGTGGCGTTCAACGCAAGGGTGAAGAAGGATATTGTGAGATATGTGATGAATAAACATAGAGGAGAGAAGACACTCATATTCTCCGACGATACAGAATCAGCATATATGATCTCAAAGGAATTTCTCATTCCGTGTATAACATATCTCACCCCTGGCCCGGAGAGGAAATTATACCTTGATATGTTCAGAAATGGAGAGGTCAGGGCATTGACAACTTCAAGAGTTCTTGATGAGGGCATTGATGTACCCGATGCATCTGTTGGCATAGTACTGAGTGGATCAGGAAGTAGCAGACAGTTCAGGCAGAGGCTTGGAAGGATACTGAGACCAAGCCAGGGAAAGAGGGCAGTTATGTACGAAATTGTTGCCAAGGGTACTTCTGAATACGGTACCTCAAGAAGGAGGAGAAAAGGTGTTCCCATCTCAGTTAATGATGATAAGGAAGAATAAGTCAGGCATAGCAAGAAGCGTACTGCTTGATATATCCAGCAGCGATTACGCCCAATCTGTAATGGAAGTTCTTAGGGAAAGCACAGGATCAACTTACGAAGAAATTGAAGAGAGGATAAAGGATCTTGAACTCAGGTCTCAGAACCCAAAAATTGTGAGAGGGATATTCACTGTAATTTCAAGAGAATGTACTTTTTACTCCTATTCAAAGATTCCACCCAGCGTCTTGAGAAAAAGAGTATTCTCGGATCCAGAAACCCCTGTAATTTCACCCGAATCGAGAGAAAAACTTTTGGAAAAGATAGGCCGGGAATTAGGGATAAAACCTGAGGAGATCGAAAAAAATCTTTATGGTGATCTTGATTCTGAAAAGGTTCTTGAAAAGATTCCGCAAATGGATACGGACATAGTAATAAGAAAATTTAATCTGGAACAGGTTGAAACTGCACTTATGCGGGCATCTTCCATTGACCTGAAAATGGAACATTCGGATCCTGCACTTCTTCGCTTTCTTGGAAGAATAGGATTGCTTTTCTCCTTAACCCGTGATGATCATATTACGACACTTAAAATATCCGGGCCAACTTCTAACGTAGGAAAAACTGAGAGATATGGCCCACTATTTGCCCTGTTCCTCAGAAGACTGCTCACACTGGATGGCTGGGAGGCAGAAGCCGAATTAGAACTTGGAAAAAAAAGAGAAAAATCAACATACAGATATTTTTTCAACAGCGCCCTCAGAGATATGCTTTATATCCAAAACTATTCATGGGAAGAACTCCCGGAATTCGTTAGTGAGGATGTTAAGGGTACCCTCGTTGATGGAAAACACTATTTTGCGGATTATATAATAAAAGTCTCAGGAGATTTTGCTTTGGTGATCATATCAAGGCCAATCAATCTTGAGGAAAATCACTCGCTTGCCAGAATCCTTAAAAATGGAGGAAAACAGGTATTTGTGTTCACTTTACTCAGGAATAATGAGAAATGCCCATCCGGGGAGAAGTGCTTCAAGAACAGAGTTGACTGGTATTCGGTTAAGGAATATATTGAAAAAGTAAATGGGAAGAAAGAGAGGATCATTGAGAAACACGGAAAAGAGGAAAGAAAGGAAAATAACACAGAAAAAAGGACGGTAAGCACTGATGTAATAAGGCATCTTGAGGACCTATATCCCGATTCCTACTCAATGGTAGATTATCTTGAATTCATGGGTCTTGATCCATACAGCGTCCTTTCAAATCTTGGCTACAAAATAAAGTGGAGGGGACTCAGAATTGAGGTTACAGGAAAAGAGACGTGAATTTGAATTTTTCATATCCCGTAGGAATATTTTTCCTATGTTCTCTGGAATTTATTTTCCCCAATAATTATTATTTACTGATCTTCTTTTTGAACTTCTCCAACCCTAAAAGATTCATTACAGAGAATATGACCCCTGCTGTTATGGATGCGGCAAGAGATAATGATATACTGAAACACACAAGGTACAAATGGCTGAAGAATTATTATGATCTGTCAGAAAGGGAAAGGGATCGTCTCATGTCTGTCAAATCTCTCGATCTGCAGACATCACATGCATATCACTTCAAAGGTTATGGCACCTTAATTTTAGCATTGCGGAATCATATCTGATGAAATGGATATCATGGGCATACAGATCAAGGATGCCCGATATAATCAGGCTTGGAAAAACCATAAAGAGACATCTCAAGGGCATCCTTGAGGCCATAAAATCTGGAATAAATTCAGCTGTTGTTGA